>CABMPS010000094.1 GCA_902388545.1 uncultured Collinsella sp. | reverse complement strand
AGAGCTTTTCGAAAGCCTCACGCAACTCTGCCTCAGAATCGCCTTCGATACCGCCCTTGCTATAGATCTTCTCGTAGTTCTCGCGCTTCGCCCGGCGGATCTCCTCAAACAGGTCCTCGCTCATCTCGATACGCGGTTTGCCATAGCTATGCTCAACGATATCGATGGAAGCGTGCGTGAGAATCCAGCTGTTATAGGCGCCGCCCCGACCATCGTCAAAAGCGTCGGGCGACAGCAGGCCCGCCGCAATGGCGTCCTGACGATCACGACCGACGTAGGCGAGGATATCCGAGATACGCACCACACAGCCCTCGAGGGTCATGGGGCGCAGGTGCTCGATCGCGCCATAGCCCGTGGCGATGCAGTCCTCGACGGTACGGTCGAACTGGTCAAACGACGCCATGTCCGAGAGTTCAAAGACACGCTGCTCGTACTCGCCGTTATGGCACAGCACGCCGTCGAGCGTCTGGAGCGACACGTTGCGGCCGTACAGCGCGTCGAGCACGCGGACGGACTGCACGTTATGGAAAAAATAACGACCCGTACGCTCGTGATAGATTTCGTTGAGGAAACGCTCGCCGGCATGGCCAAAGGGCGTGTGGCCCAAATCGTGGCCCAGGCCAATCGCCTCGATCAAATCGCTGTTGAGGCCCAGGGCACGGCCGATATCGCGGGCAATGCGCGAGACGAGCTGCACATGAAGGCCGCGCCGCGACAGGTCGTCGTTGCTGCGAAAGCTAAAGACCTGCGTTTTGCCTGCATAACGCGTGTACGCAGGAAGATGAAGAATCTTTTCGGTATCGCGCATAAACGCCGGACGCATAAGCGTGCCTTTGTCGGCAGCGCGATCTATACGACGAATGACCTGGTCGTCGCAGCATCGATAAGGATTAACGACACCCGAGGCGCGGTCGGCGGCGATACGCTCGACCAGCTCGGGCGACAACGCCGCGGGAATGCGGTCCATGCGCGCCTTAATGACGGCCGTTTCTTGATTAGTTGCCATGGCATGCTCCTTAAAAAGGATGCGCAATCGGTTACAAAGTCCAGCCCACGACCTCGATTATGGCAAATATCGGCACCAAAAACGGGAGCAATGGCAGGGAGCGCGATTTTGTAAAGAGGCAGGAGAGGGCCAGGACCAGGAGCGCGACGGCAAATGCCACGATGCCGCCCAGAGGGTCGAGCGTGCAAAGCGCGAAAAGCGCCTTGGCATCCCCCATGCCGATGCCGGGGGCCTGGCGGAAACGCCGCCAAAGCGACTCGGTCAGCACAAGGGAAAGGTACACGATAACGGCAGGACCGGCGTGGTCAAGCGCCGTGTTCAAGCCCCTGTCCAGCCAAACGCCTGCAAACGCCGCCACGGCGCATGCGGCGGCAAGCGCGTTGGGAAACCGCCGTTCACGGACATCAATCACCGCACCGGCAAAGGCGCAGATCCAAAAGGGAATATAGACCATTGAACACCTCCCGGGGCAGTCACTCAAAAGCAAAAACCACCACAGAGGTGCCTGTCCCCTTCGTGGTGGTTTTGGTGGTGGTTATTTAGCGCCCTGCATGACCTCGTCGAGGGTAACGCTGACGGCATGCTGCGTCGGGACCCAGTCGACCTTCAGGAACAACGCAGCCACCGTAATGGGGATATAGCTGAACATAAAGATCGGGAAGGTAAACAGGTTGGTCACCAGGCGCCACTTTTGCGCGCAATGGATGTGCTTGTACTCGAAGATAGTCGTGAGCAGCGCCAGGATAAAGAAGGTCTGGTACATCATCGCGAAGGTCATAATGAGCGAAGCGGCACAAGCCTGCATCTCGACTTCGGTAGCCAAGAAGCCGTGTGAGAGTCCACCCACGATGAGGAACGTCGCGTTGGCGAGCATGGAAATCAGGGACAGAAGCATGCCCGGAGCGATGGTCATAAACATGTCGTAGGCGGCAAAGCGATGGTAACGGAAGGTCGACTTGACCAAGTGCTTACCATATGTAAAGAACACCTGATAAAAGCCCTTGGTCCAGCGCATACGCTGCTTCCAGGATGCCTTGAACGTCACGGGTTGCTCGTCAAAGAACTCTGCCGGCGCATAACCGATGCGGATGCCGTGAATGGCGCAGAACGTGGTGAACTGAACGTCCTCGGTCAGCGTGTGGAACTGCCAGCCGTGCATGCCCTCAATAACACTGGCGGAGATGAGGTAGCCCGAACCCGAGACGGCGCAAGAAGTCTTGCAGATGTTGCGCGCGTTGTTGAGAAAGCGTGCCTCGCGCAGATACCAGGTGGCATTAGCTGCCGAGATCCACGAGCTGCCGAAGTTCTTGGAGTTGCGGTAGCTTGTGACCACATGGAAGCCCTGGTCAAAGGCGTCATTCATCTTGGATACGTAATCGCGGGAGATAACGTTATCGGCGTCAAAAATAAAGTAGCCCTCAAAGGTATCGGGATACTCGTTAAGAATGCGGTCAAAACCAAAGTCCATGACCCAGCTCTTACCCTTACGGGCCAGGTCGTTACGCTCATAGACGATGGCGCCAGCCTCGCGAGCGAGCTGCGCCGTGTTATCGGTGCAGGCATCGGCAACCACGAAGACCTCGATAAGCTCGGACGGATAGTCCTGGTCTTTGATGGAGCGCACGAGATTGGCAATTACCGCCTCCTCGTTATGCGCCGCAATAAAGAAGGCATAGCGATGGAGCTTTTTGGCCTTGGGAGGTGCGACCTCACCGCGCAGGGCGCCAATGACAAAGAAGACCACCTGGTACAGAAAGCAGACCGTGAGCAGCGTAACCACAATCTGGTTAAAGATCACGATGGGCGTGTTGGTTTGTAAAAAGGCGAGCATGCAGGCTCCCAGGGACGCGTTACGTAAACAACCCTATATCTTACCGCAGGCTAGGGGCGTTCAAGAAACCACCTAATACTAACTAGGCTTCGAGAAGACCGAGCTGCGGAACGATTTCATCTCCAGCGGCCGTGCGACCGAGCGAGCGCGGAGCCAGATCATCCAAAACCGCCGCAAGGTCCCACGGCAGCTCGTCGCGGCACTCAATGCGCTCCCCCGTCACGGGATGATCGAACGCCACACGCCAGGAATGGAGGAACTGCCTGGTCAGGCCCTGATCGGCGCGCGCATCGCACTTGCCGTAAAGCGGATCGCCCACGCAAGCGTGGTTGATATGGCGCATGTGCACACGAATCTGATGCGTGCGGCCGGTAAAAAGGTGGCACTCGACGAGCGTGTAGCCGTCGTCGAAACGCGTGGAATCAAAGCGCTCGAGCACCTTGAAGGTCGTGATGGCCTGGCGCGCAAAGGGGTCATCAGAAACCGCCATCTTCACGCGGTCGCGCGTTGAGCGGGCAATACCGGTGTTGATAGTGCCCTCGTCCATGGCGATGTGTCCGTGAACGAGCGTAATGTAGCGGCGGTCGAGCGTACGCGTACGGATGAGATTTTGAAGCGCGCGCTGGGTGTCGTCGTCTTTTGCCGCGAGCATAAGGCCCGAGGTATCGCGATCCAGGCGATGCACGATGCCGGGGCGGTCCTCACCCTGCACGGTGCCCAGATGGTCGATACCGCAGTGATAGACCAGGGCATTCGCGAGCGTACCGCTCTCATGACCATGCGCAGGATGGCACACCAGGCCGCGCTGCTTGGAAAGCACGATGAGGTAATCGTCCTCGTAGCGGATATCGAGGGGAATGGCCTCGGGAATCACGTCAGTCGGATCGTGAGGCTCGGGCAGGTCAACCGAGATGCGGTCACCGGCGCGTACGGCATACTTTTTTGACAAACAGGTCTCGCCGTTCACGATTACGGCGCCGCCCTCGATCAGATGCGCGCAGGCAGAGCGCGTAGGGCAGCCGTCATTGGCGCCCAGATAGGCGTCAAGGCGCTGACCAGCGGCATCGTCGGCAACAAGGATATGGATGTCGGCCATTAGCGCTCATTCCTTTCGCGAATCTTGCGGGCACGCTCCCCACGCTGCTTGGCTTTGCGCTTGGCGCGGGCCTCGTCACGAGCGTTAAGCTCGGCGGTCGCATCGACCTCACGGGCCGCGGGGCTCAAGAACATGTAGCCAAAGAGGGCAAGCACGACGCCTACGGTGATGCCGATATCGGCCACATTGAAGACGGGGAAGTCGATGAAGGTGGTGGCAATAAAATCAGTCACGAAGCCAAAGGCCAAACGATCGATAGCGTTGCCGATAGCACCGCCCGCAACCATCGCCATGCCCACAACCTCAAGATGGGCGAGCTGGGGTGCACGAACGAGGTACACGGCAATAGCGATAATGACCGCCAACGCCAGCGCGGCAAACGCGATGCCATGCCCCTCGCCCATGCTAAAGGCAGCACCGATATTGCGGACAAACATAAAGTCGATAACACCGGGGATGACGGTCACATGCAAAGCGTCGCCCACGGCACGAACCGCAAGCTTGGTCAGCTGGTCAACAAGCAGCACAACCAGCGCCACCCCACCAGCAGCACCCAACCGCCAACGCAAAGGCGGCGTCATATCCGCACCACGACCCAAAGAAATCCCCTACCCTCAGATAATCAAATTCCGTTTAACGCAAATAACCATCTTATATTGCCACACGCAGAGCACACGACACATACGCTAACGTCAGATAAATAACCAGCATAAAAGAAAGCGGCATTCCGGATAACGGAATGTCGCTTTTCTTCAGCGGAGCAAATGGGCCGAAGGCGTCAAATTCTCCCTATAACTAAAATGCCGAGTTACCGTGCCTTAAAGGGCATTCGCACACCTCTTGCAAATGTGAGCGTGACCGTTGTACTCGCCAACGGTGGTGCGGTAATTCCAGCAACGGTCGCAGCACTCGCCCTCGGCAGCCTCGATGGCAACGGAGAGGTCCTCGCCCTGGGTCAGTTCAACAGCGGAGACGATGTAGAACTCGGCCAGGTCGACGGCCTTGTCGCCGGTCAGCAGCGCATACATCTCGGCGGGAACGACTGCCTTGACGCGGACCTGCTGGCTCTTAGTGAAGGTGCCGGCGGAGCGGGCATCCTCAAGGGCCTTGGTCACGGCGCTACGGAGCTCGAGCGAAGCCTCAAGCACGCCCTCAAACTCATTGGCCTCGTCGACCGTAATGGGCGACTTATACCAATCGAGCAGCGCGGCGTACTTCTGGTGATCGACGCAGCCGGTGGGTGCATAGGCCATGGCCTCGTCGACCGTGTAGGACAGGATCGGCTGCAGGTCGCGCATGAGCATCGAGAAGAGCTCGGCAAGCACGGTCTGGGCGCTCCGGCGCTCGAGCGAGCCGGGCTTCTCGCAGTACAGACGGTCCTTCAGGGCGTCGAGATACACGTTGGACAGCTCGGTAACCACAAAGTCGTAAAGCGCACGGTAGGCGCGCGGGAACTCGTAGCTAGCGTAGGCGTCGTCGACCTCGGCCTGGACCTGGGTCAGGCGGGCAACCATGAGCTTGTCGAGCGGCAGCAGGTCGGCAAAGGCGACGCCGTCGGTCTCGGGCTCAAACTGACCCTCGAGCTCGGAGAGCAGGAAGCGCAGCGTGTTGCGGAAACGACGGTAGGCATCGGACGTACGAGCAAGAATCTCGTGGTCGATGGACACGTCGGAGCTGGTATCGACGGAAGCAACCCACAGGCGGATGATGTCGGCGCCCATCTCGTCACAGACCTTGTTGGGGTCGATAACGTTGCCGAGCGACTTGGACATCTTACGGCCCTGGCCGTCGAGGGTGAAGCCCTGCGAGACGACCGCCTTGTACGGAGCGTGGCCGTTGGCGCCCACCGAGGTGAGCAGCGAGCTCTGGAACCAACCGCGGTGCTGGTCAGAGCCCTCGAGGTAGACGTCCGCCGGGTACTCCAGCTCGGGACGGTACTCGCAGACGGCCTTCCAAGACACGCCGGAGTCCCACCACACGTCAAGGATGTCCTTATCAGCCTTGAGGTGATGGCCACCGCACTTGGGGCAGACGCAGGCCTCGCCCAGATAGCTCTCAGGAGCGTCGGTGAACCAGGCGTCGGAGCCCTTCTCGTGGAAGAGCTTAATGACGGCGTCGAGCGTGGCGTCGTTCATGACCTTCTCGCCGCAGTCGGCGCATGTGTAACTGGGGATAGGCACGCCCCAGTTGCGCTGGCGGCTGATGCACCAGTCGGGACGCTGCTCGACCATGGCGCCAATGCGGTTGGCGGCGTGGGCCGGATACCACTTGACGTTCTCACGGACCTCCTTGCCAGCCTGCTCGCGCAAACCGGTCTTGTCCATCGAGACGAACCACTGGTCGGTAGCACGGAAGAGCACCGGGTGCTTGCAGCGCCAGCAGTGCGGATAGCTGTGCGTGATCTTCTTCTCGAGAACCAGGGTGCCGCGCTCGCGCAGGAACTCGATGATGTGCGGGTTGGCCTCATCGGTATCCATGCCGCTGAAGGGGCCGCCGGTGCCAAACTCCTCGCCGGTGTAGAACTTGCCGTCGTCATCGACCGGCATGCAGATGTCGGTGATGCCCTCCTTGAGGCAGGCGAAGTAGTCGTCGACGCCGTGGCCGGGCGAGTTGTGGACGATACCGGTACCGTCATCGACACCGACGTAATCGGCCAGCAGCGCCACGCCCTCAACGCCGTCAAAGATCGGCTGCTTGTAGTGGATGTGGTGGAAGGTCTCGGCGGAAACCACGTAGGGCTTGCCATCGACCATGACCGGGGTGTACTCCCAGCCAAACTCCTCACAACACTTAGGAGCCAGGTCCTCGAGCATGACCTCGGCACGGCCCTCGTGCTCAACGGCGACATAGGCGGCGCCGGGCTTAAGGGAAACGGCCTGGTCGGAGGGGATGGTCCACGGCGTGGTCGTCCAGATGATAAAGTCGACCGGGCCGTCGAAGTTCTCGAGGCCGGCGGGCTTGGAGGTCATCTCAAAGCGCACGAAAATGGACGGGCTCGTCTCGTCGGAATACTCGATCTCGGCCTCGGCGAGTGCGGTGTGGCAATGCTTGCACCAGTGAACCGGCTTGTGGCCGCGATAGATCATGCCCTTATCGAACATGGCCTTGAAGACCTCGATGTCGGCGGCATCATGCTGGTGATAGAGCGTCAGATAGGGGTTGTCCCAGTCGCCGAGCACGCCCAGGCGACGGAAGCCGGCCTTCTGCAGCTCGATGTTCTCGACAGCGAACTTGTTGCAGAGCTCGCGGATCTTAGCCGTGGAGGTCTGGTTGAACTTCTCGGTGCCGAGCTTCTCCTCGACCTTGTGCTCGATCGGCTGACCATGGCAGTCCCAACCGGGGATCGGCGAACATGAAGGTTTGCCAAAAGCTCAGAAT
>CABMPS010000093.1 GCA_902388545.1 uncultured Collinsella sp. | reverse complement strand
GCAACTCTTCGGATTCGCCGGGCCCGCGCCGTCTACGGCTCGCCGTGCATCGTGATTGACCTGGGCACGACGACCAATATCGAGGTCATCGACGTGCACGGTACCTTTGTGGGCGGCGTTATCGCGCCAGGCCTGGCCCTCGGCGCCCGTTCGCTTTCGGCGGCAGCAGCGCGCCTACCCCAGGTTGAGCCCTCGGCGCCAACGCACGTCATCGGACGCAACACGCGCGAGGCCATGCGCTCGGGTGTGGTTTTGGGCGAGGTAGCCCGCATCGACGGAATGCTCGACATGGTGCTTGCCGAGATGCGCGCGACCAAGGCCGCGGGAGAGGGCGATGTGCCCATCGTCATTACCGGCGACGATGCCGAGGCACTTGCGGCGCTGGTCGGCCATAGCCTGACGGTAGACGACGCGCTGACGTTGCGGGGTCTCGCCGAGCTCTACCGCATCAACCAAAAGCCCCGCTGCGCGTAGGGCGAGGGGCTGGTGGGATAAGCGCCCCTACCTTTCACCTGCTACAATGGGCCAAACTATTGCGATTGCGGAGGTGTCTGCCATGTCGGACGATCTTCATCAAACCGCGTCGGGCAAGCGCCGCGACGTTATTAGCTGGGACGAGTTCTTTATGAGCGTGGCCATCGCCGCGCAGCGCCGCAGCAAGGACCCCAACACGCAGGTGGGAGCGTGCATCGCCAGCACCAACCACCGCATCCTTTCGGTGGGTTACAACGGCACGCCCTCGGCGCTCAACGACGACTTTTTCCCGTGGGGTACGAGCGATGACCCGCTGCAGGACAAGCACAACTACGTGGTCCATGCCGAGGCCAACGCCGTGCTCAACTACCGTGGCTCGCTCAAGGACCTCGAGGGTTCCACGGTTTACGTCACGCTGTTCCCGTGCCACGACTGCGCCAAGATCCTGGCGCAGGTGGGCGTGGGCGAGGTCGTCTACCTGGACAATAAATATGCCGACACCGATGACGGCCGTATCAGCCGCCGCATTCTCGACTCCTGCGGCATCAGCTACCGCCAGGTCATCGTCGATGTCCAGATTGGTACCGGGGGACAGGCTCGGCAGTAGCGCGTGCCAACGCCAGCTGGCGGCAAAACAGCCAAAAGAGCCCCGTCCCAAATTGACTGCTCGTGAAAGTCGTGTCCGCGCGCATGGATGGCTCGTGAGCGGGTACATGGCTGTAGTAACATAGCCCCTGTCCGCGGGCGTGCCCGCGTTATTGTGAGAAAGGAGCCCCTGTGGCTGTTAACGAAGAGCTGCTTAAGAAGGTTCTTGAGGAGATTCGCCCCAACCTGCAGGCCGATGGCGGCGATATGGAGTATGTGGGCGTTGACGATGAGGGCGTCGTCAAACTGGAGCTGCAGGGCGCTTGCGCCGGCTGCCCCATGAGCTCGCTGACCCTGTCCATGGGTATCGAGCGCATCCTGAAGGAGCACGTACCCGGCGTTACCCGCGTCGAGCAGGTCAATGCCTCTGGCGAGGCCGAGGACCTGTACGACGAGTACGCGCCGTTCTAAGATGCGAAAGCTGCGGACGGCATACTCCGCATAGACGTTACGCCCAAATATGCGGCTGCGAGCGCAAGGCCCGCGGCCGCATTTGTATGTAGGGAGCAGGGGGATCGATATGCTCAACGACCTCTACCATATGCTTGACCCCGTCGCCATTTCGGCGGGGCCCATCACGATTTACTGGTACGGTCTGGCCTATGTGGTCGGCGCCCTGCTCACGGCGGTCGTCATGTACCGCACGCAGCGCCGTTGGGGTTTCGACATTACGATCGACGACCTGACGAGCGTCGTGGTCGGTGTGGTCTTTGGCCTCATTATCGGAGCTCGCTTGTTCTATGTCGTCTTTTATGGCGATGGCTACTACTGGGCGCATCCGCTCGAGATTTTTGCCACCAATGAGGGCGGCATGAGCTTCCACGGCGGCCTGGTGGGCGGCATCATCGGCGGCGTGCTCGTGTGCCGTATGTACAAGCTCGATGCATGGACTCTGGCCGATCTTGCCGTCATCGGCGCTCCGCTGGCCCTGTGCCTGGGGCGCTGCGCCAACTTTGTCAACGGCGAGCTGTGGGGCAAGCCCACGGATCTGCCCTGGGGTGTGATCTTTGGCGGGACTGCGGGCGAGATGCCGCGTCACCCTTCCCAGCTCTACGAGGCATTTCTTGAGGGCATCGTGCTCTTTTGCATTCTGCAGGTGCTCAGCCGCAAAAAGCCGCTACTGCCCCAAGGCACGTTTATGGGCGTCTTTGTGATGGGCTACGGTATCGTTCGCTTCCTCGTCGAGTTCGTGCGCGTGCCCGACGCCCAGCTTGGCTATCTGCTGGGCGGCGTCATCACGATGGGTCAGCTGCTGAGCCTTCCGCTCGTTATTGCGGGCCTGGCGCTCATCATCTTCGCCCGACACCGCAATCGCCCCCAGCGCATCTACCTCGACGCCTAACCACCACAAAGGGGACAGGCACCTTTGTGGTGGTTCGCTGGGCAACGATGACAGAACCGTAACGTTTCCCCAGATAAAACCTGCCAAAATAAACCTGTCCCTTTTTGGCAGGTTTCTAGAAAGGCTCTTTGGACTGTGAAGGATTCCGACCTCTCCACAACGGCTGCGCGCGACGCTGCCCGCATCGTCTGGTTTAAGCGCTACCCCGCCAAGCAGACGCTCATCGCATTTCTGCTCGCGCTGTTGGCGACCACGGCGTTTTCCATCGATCCCGCCCCGGTGTCGAGCAACGCAGTCTTGGCGATTGACCCCAAAGCCTCGGGCATGCTGTACGTGTGCTACGAGGTGCTCCTCTCGTTTGCCGGCCATACCGACGCGGTCATGCTGCTTGCGCTTGCCTGCCTGCTCACGCTGCCGTTTCGCTACGTATTCTTTGGCCGTGGCGACACCTGGCGCCCGTCGATCATTCTGCCGTCGCTGTTTTTCGCCATCTGCATGGTGTTCGGCCGCAGCTACGACCTCACCGACTCGGCCGAGATTGTTCTTGGCGACAAGGCCCGCATCATCTGTGCCTGGATTGGCGGCGCGGGCTGGATGCTCTTGGCGATCGTTGCCTTCTACCTGGCTTTTGAGTGTCTAGATTGGCTGAGCTCTCGGCGCATTCCGTTTTCCGAAGCGCACTTTGGCCGCGTATGGCGTGTGGCTCACGCCGTGCTCTCGGCCCATCCCTTTGCCGGGCCCTTCCTGGTGCTTATGATCGCCTGGGCGCCCACGCTCATCGCTTCGCTGCCCGGCCTTTTTATGGGAGATACGGGTGCGCAGATTCGCCAGTGGTTCAACTATCCCAACGGCACGAGCGACTACCTGCGCCTACTCAACCCCAATGTCCTGCTCAACGGGCATCACCCGGTCGTGCACACGGCTATCATCGGCTCGTGCGTGCAGCTGGGGCTTTCGGTCTTTAACAGCGCCAATGCGGGGCTTGCCATCTACACCTGCGCTCAGTTCGTCATTACGGCCGCCTGCATGGCCTATTCCGTCTCGTCGCTGCGCAAACTGGGCGTGAGCCTGCCGGTTCGCGGTGCGATCCTGCTGTTCTTTGCGTTTATGCCGATGTTCTCTAACTACGCGGCGTTGCTCACCAAAGACGTGCTCTTTGCCGACGCGTTTTTGGTGCTGCTGGTACAGACCGTCAAGCTCGTGGCATGTGGCTTGCCCCGTCGTGATGCCAATGCCGAGCGTGCGGGCGAACAGAGGCCCGTGCTCTTTGCGCGCCACGACTGGCTGTTGCTTGCGCTGGCTGCCATGGGTTCCACGTTTTTGCGCAATGGCGGTCTGGTCTTTCCGTTGGCGGCCTGCGTGATTGCGGCGGCGTTTTGCGCATGGGATGTACATGTCGCCCGTCGTGCGGCTAAGCAGACGGGCACCGCGGTCTCATGCGCCACGCCGCGCTTCCGCTGGGTTGGCGTCCTCGCGGTGCTCGCACTCTGCCTTGCCTCTAATATGTACTTCACCAAGGTCTTTATGCCGGCGCACGACATTACGCCCGGCTCCAAACGCGAAATCCTCTCGATTCCGTTCCAACAGACGGCTCGTTTCGTCCAAAAGCACGACGGCCTCAACTCGGGCGTCAACCCCACGGTAAAGGAGGACGGCACCATCGTGGAGGCTCCTTGCGACGGCTTGGTGACCGACGAGGAGCGCGCCGTGATCGACCGGGTGCTCAAGTACGAGAATCTGGGCCGCCGTTACAACCCGGATAAGTCGGATGCCGTCAAGAACTGCTTTAACGAGTACGCCTCGCAGGAGGACATCAAGGCCTATTTTGAGGTCTGGGCGCAGATGTTCAAAAAGGATCACGAGTGCTATATCTCGGCGCTCATCAATAACTATTACGGCTACTTTTATCCGAGCGCGCGCGATGCCTGGGTCTACAGCACGGCGCGTAGTGCCGAGATCATGGCGCGTCCCGACAACCTCAAGTACTTCGACTTCCATCCGGTTGACAGCAACGTGGTGCGCTGGTGCGACCACCTGATCAATCTGTACCGTGTGGCGGTGCAGCGCATCCCGTTTATTTCGCTCACCATGAGCTCGGCCACCTATGTGTGGATCATGATCGCCGTGGTGGTCTACCTGCTGCGTCGTCATTCATGGCGTGCGCTGGCGATCTGGGTGCCGCTGTTGGGCGTGCTCGCCGTGTGCCTGATTGGTCCGTGCAACGGCTCGACCTACATGCGCTACCTGTATCCGGTCATCGCCTGCATGCCCTTCGCCATCGGCGCCACCGTCACCCGCAGTGACTTCCTCTGGTCCTAACCTGGTGCATTGGGGTCAGGTTTCTTTGCTGCACCAAAGGGGCCATCATCACGACGCCTTCATTTTGGGGTTTATCTTGCAGGCCAGTAGGTATATCATAACGACGTTTGTTTATATTGCCCGAGCATCTGCGCTGGGCTTTAGGTCGAAACCGATAGGAGACACGTATGTCCGGACACTCTAAGTGGGCCACAACCAAGCATCGTAAGGGCGCGCAGGACGCCAAGCGTTCCGCCCTCTTCTCCAAGCTCAGCCGCAACATCACCGTTGCTGCCCGTCTCGGCGGCGACCCGCTGCCCGAGAACAACGCCAGCCTCGCCGCTGCCGTTGCCAAGGCCAAGGCTCAGTCCATGCCTAAGGACAAGATCAAGTCCGCTATCGACAAGGCTTTTGGTTCGGGTGCTGACGCCGCCGTCTACGAGAACATCGTGTACGAGGGCTACGGTCCCGCCGGTGTTGCCGTCTACGTCGACTGCCTGACCGACAACCGCAACCGTACCGCCGCTGATGTCCGTTCCGCCTTCTCCCACGCTGGTGGCAACCTGGGCACCTCCGGCTCCGTCGCCTTCCAATTTGAGCGCAAGGGCCAGATCGTCGTCGCCAAGGAGATCCTGGACGAGAACGCCAAGAAGGAGACCATGATCGCCAACGGTGCTGCCGGTGACGAGGATGAGTTCATGATGGCCATCGCCGAGGCCGGTGGCGAGGACTACGAGGATGCCGGCGAGGAGTGGATCGTCTGGACTGCTGCCAACGACGTCATGGCTGTCTCCAAGGCGCTCGAGGAGCAGGGCGTCCAGGTCAAGGGTTCCGAGACCACCATGGTCCCGACCACCCCGACCGAGGTCTCTGGTACCGACGCCAAGAAGGTCCAGCGCCTCATCGACCGTCTTGAGGAGCTCGACGACGTCCAGGACGTCTACAGCACCATGGACATGACCGACGAGGTCATCGCTGCCCTCGAGGAGGAGTAGCGCCAGCACGGATTGAGCCGTGCATATCTGGGCATAATGAAGCGAGCATGCAAGCCTCGTGGAATAGATGAGCCGGATCCGCGTGCGTAGAGCACCGGACCCGGCTCTTTTATAATGATGCGAACCGTTCTGCATTTCGAGAGCCGAGATTTGAAGGGAGCGCCGCGTGCGCGTACTCAAACGAGCCCTAGCGATCGTGTATCTTGCCGCCACTATCGTGGCACTGGGTACGCTTGTCTGCCAGTTTTGGGGGCCGTATACGTATCGCTTTATGCTGCTGATGCGCGACCCCATGCCGTGCATCGTCGTGACGGCGTGCGCCGGCGTCGTGGCGATCGGCGTGCTGGTAAGCTTTTTCCGCCTGATGTTCGCTCGTCGCGAACCGTCCTGCGTGCATCCGGCGGGGGAGCGCAATATCGAGGTTACCCTTGCGGCGCTTTCTTCGTGCGCCAGGGTTGCTGCCGAGCGCGACGACCGCGTGATGGTCGAGCATGTCGAGGCCCGCGTCCAAGGCCCCGACGATTCGCACGTCCGTTTTAAGGTCGAGGCTATCGCGCTTGACGATAAGGACGTGGCATCTCTGGCTACCGCGATGCAGCAGCGCATCGAAGAAGCCTGCGATACCATGCTCGGCGCGCCGGGTACGACCGCGCGCGTCCGTTTTTTGCCGTCCAAGACTACCGTCCAGACCGTGGAGGTTTCCGGTGAGTGATACCAATCAAGATAAGACCGCTCGTGCGCCGCGCCTGACGATTGACCAGAGCGCCACGTCGGCGAGCGAACCTGTTGATTCCAAAGCAGAGGCAACCGAGTTACAAGACGCGGCAGCCGCGGATTTTGACGAGGCTATGGGTCTCATCAAGGGTACGGGCGCTGCCATCTGGAGCTATGCTGTGCGTCATCCCAACACCACGCTCGGCGCCGTCGCCGGCTTTATCCTCGCCGTGTTGGTGCTCACGTTGGGCCTGTGGGACACGCTCGTCATTGCATTCTTCGTGCTGATCGGCGCTGTGATCGGCCAAATTCGCGACGGCGAGAACGGGATCGTCAACTTCTTCGGCCGTCTGTTTAGCGGCCGCTAATATGTATTCGACTGTCGCATCCGCGACAGGCATAAGGAGGAACCATGGCTTTTAATACGAAGGTCGATGTAGCCGATACCGAGCTCGAGGAGAACGAGGCGGTCGTCGCCGAAGCTGAGGATGTGACGCTCGAGGATGAGGCTCTCGTCGAGGCCGAGTCCGATACGGATGAGGACGACGAGGAAGCGGATGAGTCCGAGGACTCGCTGACCTATTCCAACGGCGTGATCGAGAAGATCGTTGCCATGGCCACCCGCGAGGTTCCGCACGTTCTGGGCATGAAGGGTAACCTCATGCACTTTGTGCAGGAGCAGTTTGGTGCCGAGAATCTGACCAAGGGCGTGACGGTCGAGGTCACCGACGATAATCGCGTGGTCGTCAACATCTCCGTCATCATCGAGTACGGCGCCTATGCGCCCGCGATCTTCGACGATGTTAAGGCACGTGTCACCGAGCGCCTTGCCGCGATGACCGGCCTTGAGGTGGCGGGCGTCAACCTGCGCATCGAGGACGCAAACAGCTGTCCGGTGCATATGGTATTGTAAGGT
>CABMPS010000092.1 GCA_902388545.1 uncultured Collinsella sp. | reverse complement strand
GCGCGGGCGGAGTGCTCGCGTACCGCAAGCGCAAGACGGCCGGCGCAAGCAAGGACGCGGCAGCCGAAGAGCCTGCCGAAGAGCCGGAAGAGTAGCGGCGCCGCATCGATACCGAACCGGAGGCCCTGGGCGCCCGCCCGGGGCCTCCCCTGCGAACGGGGGAGGACATGAACAAAGGGAAAGCCGCCACGGCACTCGCCATTGCCGTGGCGTTGCTGGCGCTGGCGGCGCTCGCCGTCCTGCCGCTGCCCGAGAGGAACCCGTACGGGGTGCACGAGGCGCCTGCTGCGGAAAAGGATGCGGCAATGGAGGCTCAAGAGACGGGAGGCGGCATCGACTGGGACGCCCTTCCCGCCTCCGTCGTCGCTTGGGTGCGCGTGCCGGGCACGACCGTCGACTACCCGATCGTCCAGGGCCGGCCCGAATCGCCCGACTTCTACCTCACGCACGACGCCGGCGGCGAAAGATCAGCGTGGGGCGCTCCCTACATCGACGCCGGGTGCGCGCAGGGCGCCGAGAGCCCGCTCGTCATCGTCTACGGGCACCACATGTCCGACGGCACTATGTTCGCGCCGCTCGCGCAATACTCGTCGCGCGGTTTCGCCGAGGGGCACCGCACCATCCGGGTCTACACCCGCGAGAATGCGATCGAGCTCGAGGTCTTCGCGGCTGACGTGGTCGACGCGAGCTCAGAGGGCAAGCGGACCAACTTCGCCGGCGCTGCGGAGCTCGACGCCTACCTCGGGGACAAATTGTCCCAGTGCGAGGTCGTCCTGGAAGATTCGGCGGACATCGCGCATGCCTGGGCCTTCGTGACGTGCAGCTACCAGACGAGCAACTCCCGCACCGTGGTCTACGCGAAGGAGGTGGAAACATGGGATTCGCGCCCTTCGGAATAGGGCTCCTCATGGGGCTCCTCACGCTCACGGCCTACGCCTGCTGCGCAGCCGGCGACGACGACCGAGACTAGGACTTGCAGATCGAAACTACAACCGAATATGGCCCTTCGACCCCTTGCCGCTATATCTCGGCAAGGGGTCTTGCATGTGGTGAGATAATTTACGCACTTGATAGAAACAAGACGCTGCCGGCTGCTTCTCGATAAGCTTCCGGTTGTCCATGAATAGAGGTACGCAATTGGGAAAGATTAAGCTGCAAGACGTCAAAAGGGCCATCGACATCGGAAAAGACGTTCTGCCCTTCGTTGAGCCCGCTGTGAACAAATACGGGCCCGCTCTGATCGACTGGGGGCAGCAAAGGGGGAAGCAGGCGGCAGATAGCCTGGGAGAAGCCAGGGACTCATTCCTTTCAAAGGGTCGGGCAATCAAAGACAAGAAGGAGCAGCAAAAGTCACTCGAGGCATCCCGCAAGAAGGCCGTGGCAAGCTCGCTTCCGCCGATCTCCGCAAAAGATTTCTTCGAGAACTTCGAGAACAACGTCTCCAGCGAAGCCGACCTCAGCGATGGGTACATGGCGATCGCCGGCTGCTACGCCGTCGTCACGATGAAATCGGCACGAGAGAAAGACCCTTCCGCCTACGAGGACGTCTATGTCGGTTGCGGCAAATCCATGGGCTTCAGCATATACACACAGCTTTGCGGTTTCGGCAACATCGACGTCTACGCTGACTTCAAGTTCAAAAGACCAATGATGATTCTGCTCTTCCCGTGTGAGGAGAAAGACCTCGAGACCCGCTATGAGGCCCTCGTCAGGGATCTTCAGGCCGAGGGCTCGTACAACAAATGGGACGTCCTGGCGCGTTCCGATGAGGCGAGATAGGCGCTAAGAGCATGAGCGACAAAGAACTTGCGCCAATCAGCGTCGAGGTCGTTCCCGTCGAGGACTTGGAGAACATCAGGCTCGTCGCGAACGCCGATGCGGGCAAAGAGAACAACGTCGGCATCGGAGAGCGGGCGGACGCCATTCTCGGCCTCGCCTCGGACGTCATAGACCTCGTCGAGGAAAACAGCTCTACAAAGTCGAGGTTCCCGAAGGCTACAGCTTTAAGGACCTCGTCGCCTCGAAGAAGGATCCGGAAGCGGTAAGGGCCCTCGTCCGAGACCCGAAAGGTCGCCTGAGCGGCGACGTCTCCCTCAAAGCCGCTGGGGTCAGCCCCGCACAGATCGCCAGCGTCGGCCTTGCCGCAGCGGCGATGGTTGTCGGTCAGGCGTACATGACCGAAATCAGCGACAGCCTCCAGTGCATCGACGCCAAGCTGGAATCGATCGCCTCCATGATCGCCGGCGACCAGAGGGCGAAGGTCAAAAACGCCCTGGACATCGCTAGGACCTACGCAGCCCTTCATGACGATTACCTCCAAAAGCCCGCCGAGGCACGACAGGCGGCAAGAAACGAGATCGAGGGCAGGTACAACGACGTCGGTCAGGTAATCGATTGGATTACCGAGCAACTCGCCGGCATCGAAGACAAGGCCAGGGACGCCGCTGAGCGCGAAAAAGACCTCGAACCGTTGCTTAAAGAGGTCCAATCCTACGAGGCTCAGTTGGGGGTGCGGCGTGGAGTATGGACCACCGGTTTCTCGGCGCGCGCCTCATTTCTCGACAGCGTACACACATTGTTCGCGTTCGGCGCCGCATCCCCTTTTTCCCAGGATCTTTGTTCCGAATTGAGATACAGACGATCAGAGGCTATCCTGCTCATCAGGATGCTTGCATACTTTGATGGTGCGAGTTGCGGACACGCAAGAGCTACGCGTTTGGTTCGTTTTCAGCGGTGTTGGAAGTATCGGCTCAATGAAAAGCCAAGTTGACATTTTCGTGGACCGAGGCTTAGAAATGGCTTTTCTCGCTTGCGCAGACATGGTGCATAAAAGCGTTTTGCTTGGGAATTCTAACGAAATAAATAACCACATAACGTAAATGCAGCCATAGATACAAAAGGAATCGAATGGCCAGAGAGGATTGCCCTTTCCGATGGTCGATTCTTGACAGGCAAACTCAAGCCTCGTTAATATTACATGGTTTGCCAGACCGAATTAACAAAGGAGGGGTGTCGTGGTTGGTCTTTTCCGCACGTGGATGAGCGCCTAGAAAGCGGCGCTGTTGTGGCGTCGCGCTGTTTTTCTGCACGCCATTTCACGATTGGACATAACCATGATATTTGAAACCTCTCGGGGCAGGTCTGCTCTGCTGTGCCATTCATGGCAATTCAAGCTTTGTTTCGTATGGGGCGGGGAGCTCGTTTCGACATTGACGAGTTCGATTCTCCAAATGGGTCTTATTTGGCATCTCGCCCTCACGACAGGGTCGTCTTCTCTCCTCTCCTTAGCATCGCTGGCAGGCTTTCTGCCGATTGCTTTGTTCGGAATCCTTGCGGGCGCCCTTGTCGACAGACTGCCTTTGAAACGTGTCCTCATCGGCACCGACCTCTTCATTGCCGCGGTGGGCGCCGCCTTGACGATTGCCTCGTTGGCCGGCAGCTTACCTGCATGGCTAATTCTCATCGCCCTGTTTCTCCGTGCAGTTGGCACTTCGTTCTACACGCCGGCCTCCCAATCTCTCACGCCCCATCTCGCCCCGCCAGAGCATCTCGTTCGCCTATCGGGGGTGACTCAGGCGATTCAGTCCGGCGGATACATTCTTGGCGCCGCGCTCGCGGCAGTGATTTATCCCGTGGCGGGCATTACCGCTATGATTGTCCTCGACGTGCTGGGAGCGCTTTTCGCTTCTTTAGCCGTCCTCGCCGCACAGATAGACGCAGGGGGACTCGACGAAGCCGACCGCAGCTTGCCCTTTTCCAATAAGGTTCGAGAGCTCTTCTCTGAGATTTCGGACGGCTACAAGCTGACTAGGGGGTACAGGGGGCTGCTCGCCCTTCTTTGGTGCGGGTTCGTCTTCGCTTTCGCGTTCTCTCCGCTCGCGGCATTGTTCCCAATAATGACCTTGGGGCATTTTGGCGGTAGCACGGGGGATGCCGCTTTGGCGGAAATCCTTTTTTCTGCAGGCATGCTGGCTGGGTCCGGCATCTTGGCGGTTACGGGAGGGTTCCGCAATAGGTCGTTCACCATGGTCGCCGCGATTGCCGGCTTCGGCATTGCCGCAATCGCATCCGGATCGCTCGGCCCGTCATTGTTCGCTGCTTTCCTGCCGGTGAGCTTTCTTATGGGCGCATGCTCCCCGTTGTACGCGGGAACCCAGACTGCCCTTATGCAGGAGCAGATACCTCCTGAGTACCTAGGCCGCGTTTTCGGCCTCTACGGAACCATCATGGCGTGGGCCATGCCCATGGGCCTCGCGGCCCCCTCCGTTTTTGCGGATCTGCTTGGAGCTCCGTTATGGTTTGTCGGCTCTGGAGCGACCATGGTACTGCTTGCGATGGCTATGCTGCTTGCTCCGAGCGTCCGAAACGTGGGGAAAAGAGATACCGGGCGGATTCAATAGCCCAAGTATTCGAAAAAAAGAGGCAGCAGCCATCGGTTCACGCGTCAGCCTTCAAGCCCTTGCGACGACGAGGTATTGCACCGACATCCCACATCGCGCTCCTTATTCGTCGCCAACTATCATTTTCGGATTTGCCGGCTTGCGCAAGGTCAAAACGCTCGCGCCGGCAATTGGGCAAAGGCGAAAAATCGACGTGAGCAATCTTTTTTGGCATGGCTGCGCTTCCAGTAAAAGGCTAATACACAAAAGGCGGTTCAACCTATGGAACTCATAGTCAAAGCTAAAGACATCTTTTTGGAATATGCCGGCCGCGATATCCTGGATATCGAAGAGTTGGAAATCTACTCCTACGATCGCATCGGCTTGGTGGGAGACAATGGCGCAGGCAAAACCAGCCTGCTTAAAATTCTGAGCGGCAATCTTACCATTGCGGACGCCGACGTCAGGCGCTTCGGCAGCATTGCCCTCATCGGCCAACTCGATGAACTCGACCTTGATGCGGCTCAGGACAGTGGTGAGATGCTCTCCCGTCTCAACGTCGCCGGAGTGGCGCAAGAGACGATGAGCGGCGGAGAGGAAACACGCGCCAAGATTGCCTCTGCGCTCTCCCAGCATGCAAGCGCGATCTTTGCTGATGAGCCTACGAGCCACCTCGACCAAGACGGCATCAGCCTTCTCGTCGGACAACTCAAGGCATTTGATGGAGCCCTTCTCATTGTGAGCCATGACCGTTATTTTCTCGATCAGGTAGTGGACAAGATCTGGGAGCTCAAAGACGGCGGTATTTCCGAATTCTGGGGTGACTACACCGACTATCTGCGACAGAAAGAAGAAGAGCGCAAAGTTCAGGCGGCTCGATACGAAGAGGCGATGCGCGAGCGCGAGCGCCTTGAAGCCGCCATCGAAAAACAACGGAAAAAAGCACGGCAGGTCGACGCCAAGCAGAAGGGCGCAAAGAAAAGCAACGAGTATGCAGGTCGATTGGGGCATCAGAAAGCAACCGGCACCAAACAGAAGAGGATGTACCAGGCGGCTAAGGACATGGAGAAGCGCCTCGAAGCGCTCGAAGGGATTGAGGCCCCCGACAGCATTCGCACCGTGCGGTTCCGCCAGAGCAAGGCCCTGGAACTGCATAGTAAATTTCCCATCTCGGCAGACGATTTCAGCTTGAGCTTCGGCAACTGCATGCTCTATGACCACGCGAAATTCGAGATACCGCTCGGTGCCAAAGTGGCCATCACCGGTGGCAACGGTACAGGAAAGACCAGCTTGCTGAAGGCAATCGCTCGACGCGCCGACGGTATCAACATCTCTCCCAAGGCAGAGATCGGTTACTTCGAGCAAACAGGCTACAAGTTCGACGCCCGTCAGTCTGCGATCTCGTTCATGCAGGATGGTTGCGAGTACAGCATGACCGAAATCCGAAGCGTCCTCGCCTCTATGGGAATCGGACCGCGTGACCTGGCAAAGGACGTTGGCGTTCTCTCGGGAGGCGAAGTCATCAAGCTGCTGCTCGCGAAGATGCTGCTGGGCAGATACAACATCTTGCTCATGGACGAGCCTGGAAATTACCTGGACATCAAGAGCGCCGAAGCCCTCGAGCAGATGATGAGCGCCTATGCCGGAACGATAGTGTTCGTCTCCCACGATAAGAGGCTGGTCGAGAACGTCGCAGACATTATTTACGAAATAAAGGACACCAAGCTAGTCAAAATCTTTCAGCGCGAATAACCCTAAATGAGCAGGATATATTCCCAGAATGGAGACAAAAGGCCTCGAAGGGGGGGGGTGCCTCCAGGCCCTGTCGGCGCTCGCCATGACGCGCATGTACTACGACGGCAGCATGGACGACCGCAGCGCCCTCATCGAAGAACAGCGGATCCTGGACAAATCTCAGGGCTTTCTGAAAAAGAGGCAGGTCCTCGCAGCGCTCATGGAGATGAAGATCGGGGGCATGAAAGGGACGCCCATCGCGCTTCCTCGCGGAGCCCAGGGAAACGCCCTCAAGAGGCTGGTCTCTCAGACCCCCAGAGCCGCTGCAAAAGAGCAACTCCTCGAAGCTAAGGTTGAGATGCGCGCGAGCCTACGCTCCGGAGAGTCGAAGCTGAGGTCCGAGGCCGAAGATCGAAAAGGCAATCCGAGAGTAGCGAATCGTGCGGGTCCTATACCTACCTTGAGCTGCGGTAATGCGCATCGGTCATGAGCAAATGGCGCATGACCCTTGCCGTTTTGGGCCATTTCTCCTCGTCGCGGCGGATGCGGAACAGGTACACGAACCAGTTCAGGTAGGACTGGAGGTTGTCCTTCTTCATCCCGGGGAAGCGGAAGAGGTAGCGCCTGAGCCACGAGCACAGGTTGTTCACGAGCTCCATCGCCTCCAGGTACGCAGGGTCCTTCGCATCCGCCTTGTACGCCTCGTCGGTGCACTTGGCGGCCTTCACGAGGCTTTTGTGGGCCTTCTCCTTGTCGTGGACGATGAGCGAGCAGGGCGCTATGTGCGTCAGCAGCGCGTCCCTGATGCGCTTCGAGGAGGGCTTGCCGTGGCCGCATATGACCACCACGGCATTCTTGAAGGCGTCGATGGCCACCGCGATGCAGATCTTGTTCTTGGACAGGCCCCTCTTGGGCACGTAATCCGCGCTGCGCACGATGTCGGAGTCGGTGAGGTAGAGCTCGTCGATCCAGACCCGCCCCCTCAACACCAGGCGGTCCTGGTAGCCGTCCACGGTGGCGAAGACGCGGTGGCGCCACTCGAAGGCTGTCGTGTGGGCTATGCCGCACACCTCGGCGGCAAGGTCGATCGGCGCGTTGTAGCACATGCAGGTGATGAAGCGCTCCCATACGGGGAGCTCCTTGTTGCTCGACTCCAGCACCGTGCCCGTCAGCGCCGAGAACGCCTCCCCGCACCTCGGGCAGCGCCACCTCTGGCGCCCGGCGGGCGTCCTGCCGTCTCTCGAGCAGTCGGGGAAGCCGCAGGTGGGGCAGGGCGGGC
>CABMPS010000091.1 GCA_902388545.1 uncultured Collinsella sp. | reverse complement strand
TGCGCGTTTGTCCTGCTGGTCGCGATGCTGTTTAAGCATCGCGCGCTCCTTGCGTTCGGCCCTTTTGCCCTTAATGGCCGTGACCACAAAGTAGATGACCGCGGCGGCAACGATTGCGCCCACGCATAGGCCAATCGAGCCCAACATTACCGAAAATTCCATACCGCGTCACCTCTCTTTTAAACGGGACTTTCAAGATAGCACCTCGATCCCCGCCACCACAGCTCCTTCACGTTCGCCGCCCTTCGGTCTAACGGAGGACGCGGCGGGGAAAAATCAACTCGTCAAACGATTTAGCAAGCACAACGCTGCCGGCACCCTGCCGGCCGTCATCACATAGAATCGAGCCTCCATGGATACCCTCAACGATCTAAATGAGCGCGTCGACGCCTTCGTCGGCACCAGCTCCTTCGACACGCCTGCCGCGGCAAACGACCAAGCCCCCATCGATGTGCCCGCCGAGGTTCACGAGGACATTGTCGCCTCGGTCGATTTCTCCGAGGTCGAGCTCGCAGACGAGTTCACCGAACCCCAGGTAGCCGTGACCCCCAACGGACTGCTTCCCATGGAGCCGCTGCCCATCGACGGGCGCCTGCGCAAGGCGGCCCTTCGCATGCCTGACGAGATTGAGGAGGCCAGCGGCTTCACGCTCTTCGGCCGTCGTATCAAATCGCTCATCTACACCACCGACGTCGCGGTCATCCGCAACTCCAATGCCGATGCCGTCTTTGCCGTTTACCCCTTCACGCCGCAGCCGGCCATTACGCAGGCGCTGCTGACCGTCGCCGAGTGCCCGGTCTTCGTAGGCGTGGGCGGTGGCACCACCACCGGCAAGCGCTCCGTTCAGATGGCAGCCGTCTCCGAGATGCAGGGCGCGGCGGGCTGTGTGGTCAACTCCCCCGCCACCGCCGAGATGGTCGAGCACATCACCAACATCGCCGACATCCCCGTCATCGCCACGGTCGTACGTTGCGACGACGATGCTCACGCAAAGGTGCGCGCGGGCGCCAAGATTCTTAACATCGCGGCCGGCAAGAACACGCCACAGGTCCTGCGCGAGCTGCGCGAGCACTATCCCAACCTGCCGCTCATCGCACCGGGCGGCAAGACGCCCGAGAGCATCCGTGAAACCATCGCCGCCGGTGCCAACGCCATCATTTGGACGCCGCCTTCGGCCCAGCAGCTGCAGACCGACATGATGCAGCGCTACCGCAAGATGAAGGAAGACGCCACGCCCGTCATCTCGCACGACGATATACCCATTATCGACCAGGTTGCCGCCGCCGAGGTCAGTCAGGTCGAGAACATGAATCCCGACGTGCCGATTCCCGACGAAGTCATCGAGCGCGTTGCTTCGATCCACGATCATATCGAGGAGCGTCGCGCCAACCGTGGACTCAAGCCCTCGCTGCACGGCTTCTTCTTCCGCGGAAAGAAACGCTAGCAAAACATCTTGGCCCGCCCCACAAACGTGAGGCGGGCCGTTTTCGTTTGAGCAATCATGCGGCGATGTGATGGGGCAAATTAATCCACGCGCTTGTCGCCCATAAAGAAGAGCGCCACCGTACCAGGTCCGGTATGCGAGCCAATCAGAGTACCGATGTTATTAATCTCAATCTTGCCTTTAAGCTGCGGAACCTGTTCCTCAATCAGCGCCGCAACTGCCTCGGCATCCTCGCGGCACGCCGAGTGCGACATGATGCACTTACCCGAATAATCCGCACCGTCCTGCACGTGTGCCATCATAGTCTTAGCCATCTCGGAAATCGCGCGCTTCTTAGTGCGAATCTTCTCACGTGGCGACAGCTTACCTTCGCAATCGACCGTCATAAGTGGGCAAATCTTAAGCGCCGTGCCGATGATTGCGCTCGCAGCCGAAATGCGACCGCCGCGCAGGTAGCTCGACAGATCGGTCGAGAAGAACCAGTGGTGCAGGTTGAGTTTGTGCTCCTCGATCCAGGCGGCCGTCTCGTCGAGTGAAGCCCCGCTATCGCGCACGTCGGCGGCACATTCCGCCAGCAGGCCAAAGCCCGAAGACGCTGCCAGCGAATCGATGACGCGCACCTTGCCGCCCTGGGGATAGCGATCCGCGAGCATCTGCGCCGCAACGCAGGCCGATCCATACGTGCCCGAAATACCCGACGACAACGTCAGGTGCAGCACGTCTTTACCCTCGGCAACAAACGGCTCCCAAAACTCCTCGTACTCGCCCACGCTCACCTGAGACGTCTTGGGCATGGCGCCTGCGGCAATCTGGGCAAAAAACTCGTCCGGCGTAATCGACTGATACAGATCGTCCGTATAGACAACATCGTCGATCTCGTAATGAAAACACACGACAGGGATATTGCGCGACGCAAAGAACTCACGGGTTCGGTCGGCGGCGGATTCACAGGTCAGGACAAAATCACTCATATGAGGCTCCTTACTCATTGCTGCGCAAATTATCGCACAGTGAGCCTACATACGGTACATATGTCCACTATTTACCAAATCGAACCAAAAATAGCGAACATCTTTACCACCATCGTCTCCACCGGCCCCACGCATAAATATCTGAGAAAACACCTTCTGTCGTCTCCACTCAACCGCCATATCTACCTCCACTAAATCGATTTACCAAACCGTTCGGCTAACAATTCGGCTGCCCATCCCCAATCGAAACAAAAGCGGCGCATACTGATAAACGTTTTACGCTGTTTATCAGTTTTACCAGCCCTATCGGAAGGTGTTTCATGGTCGCATTCGATCGCAATCCGCAAGACTTCAAGTATCTGCGCCTGCTGTCGAGACAGTTTCCCACCGAGCAATCCGCGTTTACCGAGATCATCAACCTCTCGGCCATCCTCAACCTGCCCAAAGGCACTGAGCATTTTATGAGCGACGTGCATGGCGAGTACGAAGCCTTTATGCACATCCTCAACAACTGCTCGGGCGTCGTGCGCGAGCATGTCGACGAGATTTTTGGCGAAACGCTCTCCTTTGACGAGAAGGGCGAGCTGTGCACGCTCATCTACTACCCGCGCGAGAAGATCGAGCTGGTCCGCAGCCAGCGCGAGGACTCGCCCACCTGGTACAAGACGATGCTTGACCAACTCATTATGGTTGCCCGCTCGCTTTCGAGCCGTTATACGCGCTCCAAGGTGCGTAAGGCCATCCCACGCGATTACGCCTATATCATCGACGAGTTGTTGCACACGCACCCGGACGAGAACAACTATCGCGTGCGCTATCACGAGCGCATCGTGGAGTCCATCCTGGAGACCGCAAGCGCCGACGACTTTATCGAGTCGCTTGCCTCGCTCATCAAGCGCCTGGCCGTCGACCACCTGCACCTGGTGGGCGACATCTTCGACCGCGGTGGCGGCGCGGCCAAGATTATGGACCGCCTGCTCACCTACCATTCACTCGACATCCAGTGGGGCAACCACGACCTGCTGTGGATGGGCGCTGCGGCCGGTGAGCCCGCCTGCATCGCCACGGTGCTGCGCAACAACCTACGCTACGACAACTACGAGATCCTGGAGAACGACTACGGCATCTCGCTGCGTGAGCTTGTCGCCTTTGCCGATGCCACCTACACCGCCGGTGAGTCCATCACCCCGCTGATCAAGGCCATCAACGTGCTGCTCTTTAAGCTCGAGGGTCAGATTATCCAGCGCCATCCCGAGTTCGACATGACCGACCGCCTGTTACTCGACAAGATCGACCACGACACCGGCACGGTCACGCTCGCCGACGGCAGCGTGTGGCCGCTCACGACCAACGACTTCCCCACCGTCGACCCGACGGACCCCTACACACTCACGCCCGAGGAGCAGCACATCATAGACAAGCTCGTGTCCGAGTTTGTCACCGCCGATCACCTGCATCGCCATATCGATTTCCTCTATTCCCACGGCTCGATGTACAAGGTCGCCAACGGCAACCTGCTGTTCCATGGCTGCGTGCCACTCAACGAAGACGGCACCTTTAGCAGCATGAACTGCCTGGGCACCTGGCACACTGGCCGCGATTATCTCGATTTTTGCGACCACATCGCCCGCCGCGCCTGGCGCGTGGGCGACCGCGACGCTCTCGACTGGATGTGGTACCTGTGGATCGGCTTTAACTCACCCGCCAGCGGACGCCTGGTGCGTACCTTTGAGCGCGCCTATATCGCCGATAAGAGCACCTGGGTCGAGCCGATGGACCCGTACTTTACGCTTACCAAGTCGCCCTCGGTCTGCGACGACATCATGCGCGAGTTTGGCGTCACGCCCATGGCATGTTCACCGACCGGCCACATCATCAACGGCCACACGCCCGTTAAAACCACCAAGGGCGAGCAGCCCATCCGCGCCGAGGGCAAGCTGCTGGTCATCGATGGCGGCTTCTGCCGCGCCTACCATCCCAAGACGGGTATCGCCGGCTATACGCTCATCTCGAGCTCGCGCGGCTGCCGTCTCAAGTCGCACCGGGCCTTTACGACGGTTGCCGAGGCACTCACACGCAACGTGGACATCGAGAGCGAGACCAACCGTTTTGACCAAGCAGACCGTCGCCGCATGGTGAGCGACACCGATTCCGGAGCCAAGATCCGCAGCCAGATCCAAGACCTGCGCCAGCTGCTCGATGCATATAGAAACGGTGCTATCGAGGAGCGCGTCTAGCCCCACCCGCGGGGATTGGCTAAACTGTGCCAAGTTTGTCATCCCCGCGGCGCCCCGGCGCCACCATAAGGCAGGTACCATGCAAAAGCTCCTTGCGCAGATCATGAAGTTTGGCGTCGTCGGCGTCATTGCCACGGTCATCGACTTTGGCATTATGAATCTGCTCCACTACGGTCTGGGCCTCAACATCCTAATCGCCAACACCAGCGGCTTTATCATCTCGCTTATCTTTAACTACCTCGCAAGCATGAAGTACGTGTTTGCGCACAAGGAGGGCATGAGCCGCCGCCGCGAGTTCATTATCTTTGTCGTGCTGTCCGTGATCGGCCTGGCACTCAACGACGGTATCGTGTTGACACTCAACGCCGGCCTGGGACTCGAGGCCAATATCGCCAAGATCTGCGCCACCGCGCTTGTCATGGTCTACAACTTTGTGACCCGAAAGATCTTCCTGGAAGGCGACGAGACCAAGTAACTCGCAACCTTACAGCTTTACGATGCCCACGGATGACGCACGTCGAGCGCTGTGTCGTTCGTGAGCTTTGCTCGTTTACGGGCAAATTTTCAACGTTTGCGGATTAGCTCTTGAAAATTTGGCGAGTTCGTATAGTTCTTGGCAAAGACCTTACGTTTCCCTTGCAAAAGCTCTAAAGTATCCTCTGCTCGATTCATCAACGCATTGGATGTGATTACGTGCGCAAGGCACTGGCACAACCTCATACCAAGCAGTTCCTCAAGTTCGCTGTCGTGGGTCTTATCTCCTTTGGCATCGACTGGGGTATGCTCATTGCGCTTGTCGAGCTGTTTCACCTCGACTTTTTGATGAGCACCACGGTCTCGTTTACCACGTCCGTCGTGGTCAACTACTGGCTCAGCATGAAGTATGTGTTCGACCACCGCGAGGGCATGAGCCGCAAGCGCGAGTTCACGATCTTCACCATCCTGTCGGTGATCGGTCTGGGCCTCAACGACCTATACCTGTTTGTGGGCGTCACGTTTTTGAGCATCGGCTACCAGGCCATGAAGGCCATCGCCACGTTCCTCGTCACCTGGTACAACTACTTCAGCCGCCGCTTCTTCCTCGAGGGCGCACGGTCGTAGTCGATTCACTATTTGCTTGAATGTATAACCGGTTGGAATTCCCATTCCAACCGTTTTTTGTTTGTCGAGAGACCCGGCGACCCAGTCCCATTCGTATGAAAAACGGGCGGCCCGGATGTCTGTCCGAACCGCCCGTCTGGCGCGCTATGTCGAGGCCTCTAGCCTGTAACGTAATACCAGACCACGTTGTCGCCGTTGGAGAGAACGTAGTTGCTGCAGGCCGTCATAGGCGTTGTGCCGTTGACGGAGTACATCCAGCCGCTCGTGCCGCCGTACTGCTTCTCGGCCAAACCACCAATCGCGGAGACATACGTGCCGAACGATGAGCCGTGTGCGTTGACAGAAAGGCCCAACGCGCACAGGGCATCGTAGACGGTAGCGCCTTCGTTAAAGGTAAAGGTGCCACCAGAAGACACAGGATTGCCCACAGCGCTCGATGTGACCGAAACCGTCACCGTTACGTAGCTGGACTCCTGCGAGCCGCCCTGTCCGCCCGAGGGAGCGCTTCCGCCATTAGAGCTGGAGGCTCCATCAGACGACTGGCCGCCGCCCGAAGAAGCACCGCCAGACACATTGGAAGTATCGCCGGCTCCCCTATTCTGGGCAGCGGATTTATCTCCAGACTTCTTGCCGTCCTGACCATCGGACTTCTTGCTATCCGAGCTTTTATCCGATTCCTTGTTTGAAGACTCGGAATCGTCCTTGGACTCGTCTTTTGCGTCATTCGATGACTTGGAATCCTTGGAACTGGCCTCGACCGAAGTCGTAGTCGAGCCAGACGCCTTGGTGTCCTTGGTGACGACGCTCTCCCCCGTCACGGTCTGAATGATCCAGTCGATGGACCAG
The DNA here is from genome assembly GCA_902388545.1 of uncultured Collinsella sp. Classification (GTDB taxonomy): domain Bacteria; phylum Actinomycetota; class Coriobacteriia; order Coriobacteriales; family Coriobacteriaceae; genus Collinsella. The sequence continues at coordinate 798 of CABMPS010000091.1, read as the reverse complement.
GCACCGCTTGTGGAAGGATGGACGAAACCCAGCGAGACGACGATCAGAATGGTGCACGCGGCAGTCAGAACGCCAAGGAGCGCCTTGCGACGAGGGGCGGACGCCGCCGAAGCGGCGCCCTGGTGCTTTGCATCGTCGAACTGAATGAACGAGGAATCTGGTTGCTTGGGGTCAGCGTCCTTGGATTTATTGGACACAGCCCTCACCTACCGACGTTTGGTGAACACGAACACGCCGACGATGGCGAGACCGATGACGCCGGCGGCAACGCCAACAATGGCGAGCGGGTTGGTGCCAGTCTCCTGCTCGGAAGCATCAGAGGACTTCTTGGCAGTGGTCGTGGAAGCAGCGCCCGTATCGGACTTGGAATCGGACTTCTTGTCGGACTTGCCGTCCTTCTTGTCAGATTTCTTCTCGTCCTTCTTATCGGATTTATCGGAGTCCTTCTTGTCGGACTTGTTGTCCTTGGTCTCGGTCTTGGTCGACACCGTCGTCTTGGTCACCGGCTTCTGACCCGGGGCGATAGCGCCGCCCTTCGAGCCGGAGCCGGAACCCGTGCCAGTGCCAGCGCCAGCGCCGGAACCGTTGCCAGCGCCACCGTTGCCACCATTAGTGCCAGAACCGCCATTGCCGCCAGGGTTAACGGCATTCTTGGTCCACTTGGCATACAGTGTCAGATCGGCCGTCACTGGCGTACTGAAGTCATACGCCTGCGTGCAAGCCTCATCGGTATACCAACCACCGAAAGTGTAGCCATCGCGCGTCGGATCGGCCGGCTTGACCAGCTTGCCGTCGGCC
>CABMPS010000090.1 GCA_902388545.1 uncultured Collinsella sp. | reverse complement strand
CCCATCTACTACGTTTAATAGGCTATCGGTGACCACGCCAAGAATTGCAAAAAGAAAACCGCAGGTAGAACGCCTGCGGTTTTCTTTATTTATGGCATCTGGTTGGGCCATGCGGGTGAAACGTAGTAGATGGGCCGTTTTCGTGGCGAAGGACATCATCCGGCACTTGGGGACGTTTCTATTGTGCCGGCAGGTGGGGACACTCCTTTGCTAGAAGATTCGGCGCAGGTCTCCGCGGTTGAGGGCCTCGTCGAAGAGGTGCTTGAATACCACACTGCCGTGCAGGCCGTCGTGCTCGAACTCGTTGGTTACCCAGGCGTGCGAGTTGCCCACGCGGCTGAGCGTGTCGAGCTGCAGACTCGAATCGACGTACATGTCATCGAAGTACACCGCGGCCTGGAGCGGCACCTCGTTGCAGGCCAGGCGCTGCGGGTCATAGATCTTGTCCCAGCTGGTGTCTTCCATCAGCAGGTCCATGGCGGGCTTGAAGGGCTTGAGCTCGGGCATCTGCTCGAACATCCACGGGAACATGGCCTCGCCGGTAAACATGAGCGGGCGCGCGAGGGTGTCGAACTCGGCGCGGTGTGCCTTCTCTTCAGCTGCGGCCCAGCCAATGGGCATAGTGTCACCGTCGGCGTATATGAACTCCTGCAGCGTCCAGTACAGCGGATTCGTGCGCGTGTTGGTACGCTCGAAGGCGCGCATCAAAAAGCTGTCGGATACCGAGAAGCCGCAGCTCAGTGTACCGTCGCCTGTAACAAACGCGTGATCGATAATCCAATGCATGCGCTCAAAGCTCGGCTTCATGCCAAAGTCGCTGCCCATGAGCTGTAGGCGCTCGACCGTCATCGGCGAGCCGTCGAGCAACACGGGCTTTTGCTCCTCGAGGGCATCTGCCAGGGCCGCCACGCGCTCGACGTCGGCGGGGTAGCGGTCGTAATACTGCTGCGTCTTGGCTGCCATGCGTGGGAAGGTGTGCGCGTAGACCTCGCTGGCGCTCGCCGGCACGTGCGGAATGCCGCCGCAGGTAAAGCTTGCCGCCACGCCCTCGGGGAAGAGCGACAGATAGCTCAACGTCAAAAAGCCGCCGTAGCTCTGCCCCAGTGTGACCCAGGGCTTGCCGCCAAAGCCCACCAGGCGCAGGTACTCAAAATCGCGCACGATGGAGCTGGCAAGATGGCGCTTGAGGAAATCCGCCTGCGAGCGTGCTGTATCGGCGCCGGCGGCCGTTGCGCGATCACCCAGTGCCTTGATCGTGCGTCCGTCCACGCAGCTACTGCGTCCGGTGCCGCGCTGGTCGGGAAGGACCACGCGGAAGTGCTTGACGGCCTCCTCGATCCAGCCGTCGCTTGTGGGCGACAGCGGACGCGGGCTCTCGCCGCCGGGGCCGCCCTGCAAAAACAGGAGCAGTGGCAGATCGTCGTTGATGCGGTCGGCAGCGCAAACCACACGGTAGAAGAGCTTGATGCTCTCGGGCGCGCCGGCGATGGGCGCCGGCATAGCGCCGCGGCGCATGGTGCTGCCGACGGCCAGGAGCATCGGCTCCAGGCCGCGCCAGTCAAGGGGGACGTCGATGCTGTGGTCCTCGACGTAAAGGCCGGGGACGTGGTACGAAGTGATGAGGGCCATGTGAGTCTTCCGTTCGTTGCGGTGTTTCGGGTTGACCAATTCTACCGCCGCGGGCGAGGCCATGCGCAAATCGGCTACCATGGTTGCAAACTTCTAGGAGAAAGGGCCGCCCATGTCGGTCGATATAGCCACGTATGTCCACGATCTTGCCGTTGCCGCCAAGGCAGCGTCGGCCTCGCTTGCCACGGCGAGCGATGAACAGCGCCAGGAGGCCGTGCGCGCCATGGCCGCAGCGCTGCGCAACGGTGTCGACTCCATCGTCGCCGCCAACGAGCTCGATATGTCCGCCGCGCGCGATGCGGGTACCTCGGCCGGACTGCTCGATCGTCTGCTGCTGACGCCTGAGCGCGTCGAGGGCATGGCCGCCGGCCTGGAAAAGCTCGCCGAGCTGCCCGATCCCGTAGGCCGCGTGCTCGACCACCGCGTGCTTGCAAGCGGCGTGGACCTGACCCGTGTGAGTGTGCCGCTGGGCCTGGTCGCCATGGTTTACGAGGCGCGTCCCAACGTGACGGCCGACGCCGCGGGCATCTGCATCCGTACCGGCAACGCCTGTATTCTGCGCGGCGGCTCGCTGGCCTATCACTCGTGTGCCATGATTTCTGAGCTGCTGGCCGATGCGCTCGAGGCCAAGGGCTTCCCGCGCGAGGCCGTGTCGATGATCGAGTCCACCGACCGCGAGGCCACTGGCGAGCTCATGAAGCTCCGCGGTATTGTCGACGTACTCATTCCGCGCGGCGGTGCAGGCCTGATCCAGCGCTGCGTGCGCGAGTCGCTTGTGCCGGTGATCGAGACGGGCACGGGCAACTGTCATATCTACGTGCATGAGTCCGCCGACTTTGATAAGGCGCTCAACATTATCGTTAATGCCAAGACCCAGCGCGTGGGCGTGTGCAATGCCGCCGAGTCGCTGCTGGTCGACCATGCTGTGGCCAATGTGTTTTTGCCTGCGGTTGTTGCCGTGCTGCACGACCACGGCGTGCTCATTCACGGCGACGAGGCCACGTGCGCCGCGTGCGCCGATGCCGGGCTTGCCGAGGGCGATGACTACGTTGCCGCGACTGAGGAGGACTGGGGTCGCGAGTACCTGGCGCTCGAGATGAGCGTGAAGGTCGTGGCAAACGAGGACGAGGCCATCGCACACATCAATCGCTACGGCACGATGCACTCCGAGGCCATCGTTGCCGAGGACACGGATGCTTGCGAGCGCTTCCTGGACGCGGTCGATGCCTCGGCCGTGTACGCCAACGCCAGCACGCGCTTTACCGACGGCGGCGAGTTTGGCCTGGGTGCCGAGATTGGCATCTCGACCCAAAAGCTCCACGCCCGCGGCCCCTTTGCCGCCGAGGCCCTCACCACCTACAAATACAAGCTCCGAGGCACCGGCCAGGTCCGCCCCTAACGCCCGCGCAAACAAAAACCACCACAAAGGTGCCTGTCCCCTTTGTGGTGGTTTTGGAATTAAGCCTGAAAGGTGTCGCGGTCGGGGGCGAAGGACTGCATGGCCGCGATGGTACGGTCGAAGAGCTCGGGGAGCTCCCAGCCCAGCATCTCGGCACCCTGCGTAATCACGTCGCGCGAGCAGCCGGCGGCAAAGCGCTTGTCCTTGAACTTTTTCTTGAGCGACTTGGTCGTAAAGTCCATGACGCTCTTACTCGGACGCATGATGACGGCAGCACCGATCAAGCCGGTGAGCTCGTCGCAGGCAAACAGGATCTTTTCCATCTGCAGCTCGGGCTTGGGCAGCGAGGTGTTGAAGTCCGACGTGTGCGTCTGAATGGCGCGAATGAGATCGGGAGAGGCGCCCTCGCCTTCAAGGATCTCGGCCGCATAGATGGTGTGGTTCATGGGGTCGTCCTCATGCTCCTCCCAATCTAGGTCGTGCAGCAGACCGACGATGCCCCAAAACTCCTCGTTCTCGGGGTCGAACTCGCGCGCAAAGTAGCGCATGGTGCCCTCGACCGTTTCGCCGTGGGTGATGTGGAACGGGTCCTTATTGTGCTCGTTGAGCAATTCGAACGCACGGTCGCGGGTGATTCCGGCGGAAAGTGGCTCTGCCATAAAAGACTCCTTGTGCTCGCAGGTATCGCTAAGAATGAATACTACTAGAACGACTAGAACGAAAAAACCACCACAAAGGTGCCTGTCCCCTTTGTGGTGGTTTTTGGCGCGGATGGGTTAGTTGAGGGCGGCTTGGGCTAGGCGGGCTTCGGCGGCCTCCTCGGTGACGCCCAATGCCACGGCGAACTCCTCGATGGAGCGGCGCTTGGCTTCCTTGAGTACACGCATATAGTAAGAGCTGGGCTTTTTATCGGCTTCCTCGGCCTGGCGAATGCGGTGCATCATGGTCTTTGCCACGCGGACCGTCTCGGGCGCGCCCAGCTTGAGCTGCTGCTTAAAGTGTGTCTCTTCAAGCGAGCTGTTGCGCTCGGTAAAGGTGTCGCACTCCAGCTCGTCATAGTGGCTCAGCAGATGCTCGGCATCTTGCTGAGAGATGGCGGCATGCAGACGGTCGGCCTGCGCCACGGGGTACATAAGGATCGTCTGCGCATGCCCTTGCTTGGCCTCGAGCAACAACATGGGCTGCGGCGTGTCGTCCCTAAAACCGACGACGGTGCAGACTCCCTGACCCGGATGAATGACGTGTTGACCGATTGAGAACATGCTACCTCCAACTTATACGAATTTACGTATGTCTAGAATAACACGCTGACGTGCGCAAATCCTCACTTTATGCAGGAAAAGCACACAACTCTGATAGGTAAGAGTATTCGATAAAAGACACAGCTCATTCACACCTTTATGCATTTTCAACGCGTGCATAATCTGCAGGCAGACCGGCATCTTTGAGTGACTCCATGCAAGCTGTAGTCAATTTTGTGCATATGCAATTTCGATTGGCTTTACCCTGCGACAGTGCCCCTCGCTTGTGATAGAGTGCTACAAACTCTGGCTTTTGCCCTACGAGTGACCAAGAGCTCGGGGGCTTTAACACAAGGAGGATCTATGCCCGAGAAGATTGAAGAGCTGGTACGCGCTGCGCTTGCTGCGGCCCAGGAGGCCGGCGACCTTTCCGCATTTGAACTTGACGATTGCGCTATCGAGCGACCGGCTGACACTTCTCATGGCGAGTGGACCTCTACCATGGCCCTGAAGTCCGCCAAGCTGGCCCACTGCGCCCCGCGCAAGATCGCCGAGGCCATCGTTGCCCATATGCCCGAGGATCCCGCGATCGAGAAGGTTGAGATCGCAGGCCCCGGTTTCATCAACTTCTACCTCTCCGTTGCCGTCAAGAATGCCATCTTTGGCGAGGCTCGCGAGAAGGGCATGGACTTCGCTAAGTCCAACGTCGGTGGTGGCCTGAAGACCCAGGTCGAGTTCGTTTCCGCCAACCCCGTCGGCCCCATGCACATCGGCCACGGCCGCTGGGCCGCGCTGGGCGATTCGCTCTGCCGCGTTATGGACCACGCCGGCTATGAGATCCAGCGTGAGTTCTACATCAATGACCACGGCTCTCAGATGAACACCTTCGGCAACTCCATCAGCACGCGCTATATGCAGCTTGCCGACATCATCGCCAAGCAGGGCGTTGATATCGACGAGGCTCACAAGCTGCTGATCGCCGACCGTGACGCCTTTGTTGCCGACGAGAACGACGAGCACCCCGAGACCCATCCGTATCAGGACAACTTTGCCGAGACCTTGGGCAAGGACTCTTACGGCGGCGACTACATCATCGACGAGGCCGCCGAGTTCTGGCGCACCGACGGCGATAAGTGGGTCAACGCCGATCCTCAGGAGCGCATGGAGAGCTTCCGCGAGCGCGGCTATGTAAAGATGGTCGATAACATGCGCGACCTCTGCCACGCCGTCAACTGCGACTTCGATCGTTGGTACTCCGAGCGCTCGCTGTATGTGAAGGACACCGAGGGCGAGACCGCCGGCACCTCCGCCGTCGACCGCGCTTTTGAGAAGCTCGACAAGATGGGCTACCTCTACACCAAGGACGGCGCCCTGTGGTTCCGCTCCACCGATCTGGGCGACGACAAGGACCGCGTCCTGATCAAGTCCGACGGCGAGTACACCTACTTCGCCTCCGACGTCGCCTATCACTGGGATAAGTTCCAGCGCGTCGATCACGTCATCGACATCTGGGGCGCCGACCACCACGGTTACATCGAGCGCGTACGCTGCGTCTGCGACGCTCTGGGTTACCCCGGCAAGTTTGAGGTTCTGCTGGGCCAGCTCGTCAACCTGCTGCGTAACGGCAAGCCCGTCCGTATGTCCAAGCGCAAGGGCACCATGGTGACCCTGCAGGAGCTCGTCGACGAGGTCGGCTCCGATGCCGCTCGCTACACGCTCATCTCCAAGAGCTCCAACCAGATGGTCGACTTCGACATCGAGGCCGTTAAGAAGCGCGACAACTCCAACCCGGTCTATTACGTGCAGTATGCTCACGCCCGCGTGTGCTCCATCCTGCGCCGTGCCGCCGACGTTACCGCCGAGCAGGCCGACGAGATGGGCATGAAGGCCGTTGCCGCCAAGGCCATCGGTGAGAACGTCGATTACTCGCTGCTGACCGACCCGACCGAGCTCGCCCTTTCGCGCAAGCTCAACGAGCTCACCGACCTGATCGCCAGCTGTGCTCGCGATCGCGCTCCGTTCCGTCTGACCCACTTTGCCGAGGAGCTCGCCGGCGACTTCCACAGCTTCTACGCTGCCTGCCAGGTTCTGCCGAGCGAGGGCCGTCCCGTCGACCCCGAGCTTTCGCGCGCCCGTCTGGCAGCTTGCGACGCTGTCCGCGTGACGCTCGCCCTGGTGCTTACCCTCGTTGGCGTTTCCGCGCCCGAGCAGATGTAATCTGCGGGTCATTTGACCGTGTAGGTTTGGTTTAACTGAGCCCTATAAGCCCGATCTCCCACGGAGGTCGGGCTTTTTTCGCAAATGCCGACGTATTGACGAATTTGGAACTGCTGGAAATACGAAACTATGCCGGTTTACTACGATGAATTGAGAATTTCCAACCACGCCGGCTTTTCGCAAAAAAGCGCAAGGCATCTACCTGCGGTTTTAGTTCAACCGGTTTCGGAGTAGTCGCGGTTGAGCGATTCATCGTAGTAAACCGCCATAGTTTTGGCGGAGGCGGTCGGATTTGTGGGCGGTAAACCAAAGAGTATCCCTTTTGACTAGTCGTTTATGAACGTCCCCGATGACTAAGTTGCAGGTGACGGCGGTTGTGTTACACTAACGCTGCGTAGTTGACGCAATCATCTCGATACAGATCAATGATGTCCGTCGTTTTGAACGGAACTAGACTGTTTAGCCGCCCTGAAGGTTTATGCAGGGAGCATGTGATCACAGGGCTTGAAAAGAAAGTTGAGCAAACACTGTGTCTGATCAACAGCAAGAAAACGAAATAACGACGACGCAAGCCGCTCCCGCTGCACCGGTTGCGTCGGACCAGGTCGCGGCGCCCGCGCAAGCCTCGGCTCCCGAGACGCCTAAGGCTGCTTCGACGCCTGCGCCTGCAACTGGTGAGGAGGCTGCTCCGGCAAAGCCCATGCGTACGCGCCGCACGGCCAAGCCTACCGCTGACGGCGAGGAGGTCACCAAGCCCAAGCGCCGTACCACGCGCACGACGCGCGTCAAGCGCACCGTTGCAGCTGACTCCTCGGCGCCGATTTCCGATGAGGTCGCGCAGGCACGTGCGTTGGCGCAGATTAGCGAGGCTCAGGTGGTGCGCGCCCGCCGTCGTGCTGCCGAGCGCGAGGCCGCGGCTCTGACCGAGCTTGCAGCTCCGTCTGTGCCCGAGACG
>CABMPS010000089.1 GCA_902388545.1 uncultured Collinsella sp. | reverse complement strand
ATAGTCGTTTGTAGAAGCAGTTTGTAGAAGCGCCCCGCATTTGAGGAAAGCCTCGGATGCGGGGCGCTTTTCCCTGCTACCATGGTGCGAGCAACAACACGAATGACAGGCAGGGATATGAAGCTCACTATAGAATCGATGACCTACGGCGCCGACGGGCTGGCGCACGCCGACAACGGCAAGGCCGTCTTTGTGCAGGGCGCCGTGGCAGGCGACACCGTCGAGGCCGAGGTCGTACAGGACGGCAAGTCGTTCATGCGCGCCCGCACGACCGAGATTCTGGAGCCGAGCCCCGATCGCATTCAGCCCCCCTGCCCCTTCGTTGGCATCTGCGGCGGTTGTTCGTGGGGCAATCTCTCACGCACGGCACAGCTCGCCGCCAAGGAGCAAAACCTGCGCTCCACGCTCGAGCGCATCGGCAAGTTCGTTCCTGAGCAGGTCGATGAGTTGGTACAGCCCATCTGCCACACCAAGGACGACTGGGGCTACCGCAATAAAATCGAGCTCGAACCGACCGTCGTCAACGGTCGCGTGCGCCTTGGCATGCACGGTGTCGACCCCAGCAAAATCGTGACCGTCGATGCGTGCCCGCTGTTCGATAAGCGCTTCCCGAAGGCGCTCAAATCGGTCGTCGGCGCACTCAACTATCTAAGCGGCAGCCATGACTTGGGACTCGAACGCGTGGGCATTCGTGCATCGCGCCGTACCAAGGCACTCGAGGTCGCACTCTGGACACCCACAGGCTCTTTTCCGCGCTCGCAGGTCTCCCGCGTGCTGGCGGACGCCGCTCATCCCACGAGCATCGTGCGCGTGATGAGCAAGGGCGAAAAGAAGGCCCGCCGTGTCTCCAAGGTCGAAATGCTCGCCGGAGAGGGCTCATGGACCGAGAATATCGCCGAGGGTCAGATGCGCTTGTCTGCCCCGTCTTTTTTCCAGGTCAACACCAAGGGCGCCGAGATTTTGATCGAGCTTGTCATGGAAGCGCTCGACCCGCAGGAAGACGAGCTTGCCGTGGACCTGTACTGCGGTGCCGGCACCTTTACCCTGCCGCTCGCCCGCCGCTGCGACTTTGTCGCCGCCGTCGAGGCCTACGGCCCCGCCGTGCGCGATCTACGCCGTAACTTGGAGATCAACAAGCTCGATAACGTCGACGTCATTGGCGGAGACGCGGTGCGCGAGTTCCCCGACCAGGATGCCGACGTCTTGGTGGTCGACCCGCCGCGCGCAGGCCTCGCCCCCGAGGCGATCGACCTTATCGCCAGCACGAGTGCTCGCGATGTCGCCTACGTGAGCTGCGACCCGGCCACCCTGGCGCGCGATCTCAAACGCTTTGTCGAAGAAGGCACCTTCTCCCCCGTCAAGATCACGCCAGTCGACCTGTTCCCACAAACCTTCCACTGCGAGACCGTCGTCCACCTTAGGCGCAACTAGTCACTTAATCATTGCTCAGAAAAATCATTGGGAAATCGAGCGTGGCAAGCGGAGGTCTTCGGGGTATAAGACGGCTAATTGTATGCCGCCTATGAAAGGAACCCTCATGCCCAGCGTTGCCGTTCTCGCCGCCGATGGCTTTGAAACTATTGAATGCTTGACCATGGTCGATGTCATGCGTCGCGGCGGCGTGCGTGCCACGCTCGTCTCGATCATGCCCACGCGTGAGGTCGTAAGCTCGCTGCAGATCCCTGTGACCTGCGATGCGCTCTTTGATGAGATCAACTTTGACGAGTACGACTGCGTCGTGCTGCCCGGCGGCCTGCCCGGTGCCACCAACCTGCGCGCCGATCAGCGCGTCTGCGACGTGGTCTGCGAGTTCGCCGCGACCAAGCACGTCGCCGCCATCTGCGCTGCCCCGTTTATCCTGGGCGAGCTCGACCTGCTCGAGGGGCGCCACGCCACGTGCTTCCCTGGCTTTGAGAAAAGCTTCCCCGAAGGCGCCTATACCGGCGAAAAGGTTACGCAAGACGGCAACATCATCACCGCCAGCGGCATGGCCCAGTCGCTCCCCTTTGCGCTTGAGCTGCTGCGCACGCTCGCCGGCGACAAGGCCGTCGAGAAGGTCGCCGAGGGCATTCAGCTATGATTTTGGCTTCGCAATCACCGCGCCGCATCGAGTTGATGCGCGAGGCAGGCTATAACATTCGCGTGATTCCCGCAGATATCGACGAAACGCCTTTTGATGGCGAGGTCCCGCTTACGCTCGTTGAACGCTTAGCACGCGCCAAAGCCGCCGCCGTTGCCGCCGAGCATGCCGAGCCCAACGAACTGACCGTCGCGGCCGATACTATTGTCACCTTTGACGGCCATATTTTGGGCAAGCCGGCAGACGGGGACGAGGCACGCACCATGCTCCGCGAGCTTTCGGGCCGCACGCACCAGGTCGCAACCGGCGTCTGCATCGTTAAAGCCGGCGACGCTACAGCTCCGCATGCCGCCGAGAGCCTGTCGTTTGTCGATGTGACCGACGTGACGTTCTATGAGCTTACCGAAGAGCAGATCGAGCGCTATGTTGCCTCCGGCGAACCCATGGACAAGGCCGGGGCCTACGGCATCCAAGGCACAGGCGGCCGCATGCTTGTGCACGATATTTCGGGTGACTTCTACAACGTGGTGGGCTTGCCCATCGCTCGCGTCGCACGCGCGATTCAAAAACTCTCGTAATTGCATCTGGCGCTGGGTATCCCCCAGCGCCTACAATTTTGCCGTACCGTACGGATCCCGACCGGGCATAAGGCCCGGCGGAAAACCGATAGGAGAAAACATGGACACACTGCTCGAAGCCATCGATGTTTGCAATGTCGATGGCTTTTGTTTTGGCAACTATACGGACGAGGAGGCTGGCACCGGCTGCACCGTAATCGTGGCGCCCGAGGGTGCCACCGGTGGCGTTGACGTTCGCGGCGGTGCTCCCGCATCGCGCGAAACCGACTTGCTGCGACCCGAGAACACCGTCGACAAGGTCCACGCCGTCTGCCTTTCGGGCGGATCGGCCTTTGGCCTCGAGGCTGCAAGCGGCGTGGCCCGCGAACTCGAGAGCCGCGGCATTGGTCTGCCCGTCGGCCCCACGCAGGTGCCCATCGTGTGCTCCAGCTGTATCTTCGACCTTGCCTTTGGCGACCCCACCGTTCGCCCCGACATTGAGGCCGGCATCGCCGCCGTGCGCGAGGCGCTCGACCACACCCCCACCAAGCTCGAACAGGGCAACGTAGGCGCCGGCACGGGCGCTACCGTGGGTAAGCTCATGGGCCCTGCCACCTGCATGAAGGCCGGCCTTGGCGCTGCCGCCGTGGCGCTCGGCCCCATCAAGGTGGGCGCCGTGGTCTCGGTCAACGCCTGTGGCAACGTTGTCGACCCCTTCACCGGCGAGTGGGTCGCCGGTATGCGCGCCGCAGCCGATAGCGACCAGATCGTCGACATGGAACTCGCAGCCTTTGCCGCCGCCGGATCCATGCAGATGCCGCTCGACCGCACCAACACCACCATCAGCTGCATCGTCACCAACGTGGAACTCACTAAGGCACAAGCCACCAAGGTCTCTCAGATGGCCGCAGACGCCTACGCACACGCCATCCGTCCCACGCACACCACCAACGATGGCGACACCATCTACACCCTCGCCAGCGGCAAACTGGGTGCCCAGGCAAGCGCCGCCGTTCCCCTAGACCTGCTGGGCATGCTCGCCGTAAGGGCTTTGCAAACCGCCATCGTAAACGGAGCCAAAACCGCCAAAACCTCCCACGGCATCCCCGGCGCCGCGAAGTAGCCTAACCTGACCGGTTGCCCGGTGGGGCTTGGTTATGTTTGCTGCTCTACAGTCCTGGCTCGCACGAAGAACACATTAAGTGCTCTTCGGCTCATGCGGAACTCGCGACAAACATAACCAAGCCCCATCGGGCAACCTACCAACCAAAATCTTTTCAGCCCAGGCCCCTGTGTACCGCGCGTCTAAGATCTTCACATTCAGCTGCCTGACATAAAGCGAGACATAGCAGAGGACCTCTGGTCCTTAACTTGATACGAGTTCCGCACGCAAAGGAGGCGCCAGTGGCGCCTCCGTCTTGCGCAGGACTGTCCGAAGTAGCAAGTTAAGGACCAGGGGTCCCCGTTACCCGAGCGTTTCTGTACTAGTTGAATTTGAAGATCTTTGAGGCAAGACGGTATAGGCCGAGTGTGGTTTTGTCTCCGGCACGACCGCGGAGGTTAGTGAAGAAGCCGACCATACCGTAACGTGCACGACGATACATACGCTCGTCATAGGCCTTCAAATCATTCCACAGCGTCTTCAGACGCTCGTCGGCACAATCCTCGTCGGAAAGCTTGGCGAGCACCGAGCAGATCGCCATCATCATGGTGAAGTAGCCCATCATGTACGAACGCAGACGCGACGACTCGACATCGCTGTACAGGTGGTACGACTCCATCATGATACGCGTAACACGGAACTGCTGGTCCAGACGCTTGACCATCGTGGCCTCGTTGACACTCTGGCCCTCGCGACCGATAAAATAGCGATAGAGGTCGATGTCGGCGTAGTACATGGTCTTGCAACGCGGCAGCGGCACGTAGGCGTAGATGTTGTCCACATAGAACGTGTGCGGCGGCATGGGAAGGTTGGACTCGCGCAGCACATCCGTGCGATAGCACAGGCTGTGCATGAGCAGATTCTGGTCCAGGCGGAAATGGCCGATCTGGTCCCAGGTAAAGATCTTTTTTCGCGGCAGGGCAAACTTGTAACCAATAGCCGTATGCGTACCCTCGTAAACCTTCTCGTACACGTAGTTCGAGATAAACAGGTCAACGCGCTGGTCGCGCTCTTCAAAGCCGCGCAGAATCGACAGCATGGTCGAAAGGGCAGCGCCGTCAAGCCAGTCGTCCGAGTCGACAACCTTGTAGTAGGTGCCCTGCGCCTCGCGCAGACCCGAAAGGACGGCAATACCGTGGCCGCCATTCTCCTGGTGCACCGCACGGATGATTCCAGGATAACGGGCCTCCCACTCGTCGGCCTTGGCGGCCGTCTCATCCTTGGAGCCGTCGTCCACCACGATAATCTCGATATCGGTGGCATAATTGCTCCCCTCCAAGATGGAGGTGATGCAATGGTCTATGTCCTTAGCGGCGTTATACGAGGGAATACCGAATGTTATGACTTTATGCATGGCAGGCGATAATCTCATCCGAAAGATCGAGGGCGGAATTGGTCACGGCATCCATATCGTAGTAACGATACTCGGCCAGACGACCCACCGGGTGGAAGTTTGTCAGGTTCTGGACGCGCTCAAGATAGCGCTCATAGAGCTCACGGTTCTCGGGCTCAAGAATGGCGTAATACGGCGTCTCGCCCGAGCCGGGCGTATAGGCCTTGGAGTACTCCTTCATGATGGTGGTCTTGCCGGGCAGAACCTGACCGGTCATGTTCTTGAACTCGGTAATGCGCGTGTAATCCTCGCTCGTGGTGTAGTTGACGGTACCCACGGGCTGGAACTGATCCATATCGAGCGTCTCGAACTTCATGTCGAGCGTGCGGTACGGCAGCGCGCCCAGGTCGAGGTTGAACAGCTCATCGAGCGGACCGGTATAGACGATCTCGCCGCCGTAGACCTTGCCACCGATCTTGACGGTGGTCTCGTCGATCTCAAAGAGATCGCGGGCGTCCACGTCGCAAAACACGTCGATCAGGTCGTGGTCGAGCATATGCTCGAACAGCGCCGTGTAGCCGTCCTGCGGCATACCCTGGAAGGGAGCTTGCGGGAAGTAGCGGTCATCATCACCCACAAAGACGGGAACGCGGCCGGTGATCGAGGGGTCGATCTGATCGGGCGTCTGGCCCCACTGCTTCATGGTGTAATGCAAAAAGACGTTCTCGTAGACGTAATCGGCGACCTCGGCAAGATCCGGGTCGTTCTTCTTACGCAGCTCCATAATGGGCACCTTGACATCCTTGCCAAAGGTCTCCACGAGCTTCTGATACAGCTCCTCGCCGCGCTCGTCACCAAAGGCGAGCTTGAGACTCGCATGGTTGAAGGGCACGGGCATAAGGGTACCGTTGATGTTGGCGAGCACCTTGTGCTGATAATCCGTCCACTTGGTAAAGCGCGACAGGAAATTGTGCACGCGCTCGTTAAAGGTGTGATAGATATGCGGACCGTACTCGTGGATCAGGATTCCGGCCTCGTCAGTGCAGTCATAGGCATTGCCCGCAATGTGGCTACGGCGCTCCAAAACGGCAACACGATAGCCGATAGTCTCGGCAAGACGGCGGGCGCAAACGGCACCGGCATATCCAGCACCGACGACAATCATGTCGTACGCGCCGGCGTTAAAGCCTTCAGGCAGGCCTGAGGTAATCTGCATCGATACTCCTTGTCAAAAGCCACACGCTTTTTAACTGGGCTTTTTCTCGAACATACGTCGAGACATATTTATCAGAGCGATTATAGCGCTAATGCGTCCTATAATGAACTTGCCACACAAGGAAAGCTCAAGCACTGCGGCGTACATTATTGAAAGGTAAACCCGCTAGCAGCGGGTTTATTCGTGTACAGCCGAGGGCCTGGAGCTTAGCGAAACGCTTGTAAGGAGTATCATGAGCGATTTCCTGAACCGTATGAAGTCTGCCGCCAAGGCCGACCTTAAGACGATCGTCCTGCCCGAGGGCGAGGATCCGCGCACCATCGTCGCGGCAAACAAAATCATCGAGGAGGGCCTGGCAAAGCTCGTCATCCTGGGCAACCCCGACGAGATCGATGTTCCCGGCGCTACCGTCATCGACCCGCGCAACGCCGAGAAGCACGAGGAGTACGCGCAGAAGTTTGCCGAGCTCCGCGCCAAGAAGGGCGTTACCATCGAGCAGGCTCGCGCCCAGGTGATGGACGCCACCTACTTTGGCACCATGATGGTCAAGATGGGCGACGCCGACGGCCTGGTCTCCGGCGCCTGCCACTCCACCGCCGACACCCTGCGCCCCGCGCTGCAGATCCTCAAGACCGCTCCGGGCACCAAGCTGGTCTCGGCCTTCTTCGTGATGTGCACCGACACCCCGCAGTTCGGTACCGACGGCACGCTGATCTTCGCCGACTGCGGCCTCAATATCAACCCGTCCTCCGACGAGCTCTCCGAGATCGCCATCGCCTCGGCCCACTCCTGGTCCACCTTCATGGGCAATGTTGAGCCGCACGTGGCCATGCTCTCCTACTCCACCATGGGCTCCGCCGGTGGCGAGGTCGCCAAGAAGGTCCAGGAGGCCGTGAAGTTCTGCAAGGAGAAGGCTCCCGAGCTCGCCATCGACGGCGACCTGCAGCTCGATGCCGCTATCGTCCCCACCGTCGCCCAGCTCAAGGCTCCCGGCTCCTCCGTCGCCGGTAAGGCCAACGTGCTCGTGTTCCCCGACCTCGAGGCAGGCAACATCGGCTACAAGCTGGTCCAGCGCTTCGCTGGCGCTGACGCCTACGGCCCCATCCTGCAGGGCAT
>CABMPS010000088.1 GCA_902388545.1 uncultured Collinsella sp. | reverse complement strand
GTTATGGCAGGCCTGTTCAACATCCTTAAGGTCACCGTCAGCGAGGACAAGATCTGCGCGCATGTGCTGGTGAACCCCGGCATGCCGCTCATGACCTCGGAGGACATCGAGGCCACGGCGCGCGTGTACTACCTGGTACCGGCGATTGCCAAGCACCTGTGCCTGGGTGATTCCGGCCGCGAGTTTCAGGACTGCATGGGTCAGACCGAGCTCTGCCACCTGCTGGAGCACGTGACGGTCGAGCTCATGAACGAGACCGGTCTTGCCGGTAGCATCTCGTGCGGCCGCACGCGCGTAAGCGAGCATGACGAGCGTGTCTTTGAGGTCGAGCTTTCGTGCCCCGACGACGCACTGGCCATCGGTGCGCTGTCGTCGGCCACCTTTATGATGGACTGGGCGTACCTGCACGCCGACCAGCCTGCCCCCGACGTGGAAGGCACGGTCGCGGGCCTGCGCAACCTGGTGCTGGGCATGCGCGCCGAGGCCGAGGGCAAGGATCCTCACGAGGCCGTCGCTGCTGCGAACGGCGAAGATGCTGCCGAGGACGAGGGCGCTGACGAGGGCGATGTGCCGGTCGACGCCGAGCCCGTTGCCGATGCGACCGCCGAGCCCGTTCCCACCGAGCCCCAGGGCGTCCCCAACTTTGACGACGAGCCCCAGGTGGCGATTGATACCGAGGGCGCGGTTGCCGAGAACCACGAGGCCTCCGCTGCCGTCTTTGGCGGTGCGGCGACGGTTCCGGCAGGACCTGCGCATGAGGGCGGCCTGCCGCTCGTGGACGGCGCCGGCGAGGACCCGGGTGCCACGGTGGCCATGCCGGCTATGCCTCAGGAGTAGGCCTACGCGTTTATCACCATCACGTACCTGCGCCTTTGCCGTACGCAGATGAGCGGAGCGGCAAGTGATGCGCTGCGGGTATAATGGACAGCATTCAAACGGTGGGCACCGACGTGCCCGCAGGAGAGGAATGATCATGGGTAAGACTTTCAGCTTTGTCTCCGGCGCACTTTTTGGTGCTGCTGCCGGCGCTATTATCGGTGTTGCTCTGGCTCCGCGCTCGGGCGCCGAGACCCGCGCCATGGCTGCCGATATCGCCAACGACGCCTGGGACAATATGCGCGACACCTACGAGCACGGTGCCGAGGAGGCCCGCGCTGCGGTCAACGATTTTGGCCCGATGGTCGACGCCAAGACCGATGACCTGCGTGCCAAGGTTGACCTTGCCCGCGAGCGTATGGACCAGCTGCGCGAGCAGCTCAACGACGCCATCTCGGGCGGTAACGTGACGCCTGCCGCCGATGTCGTGGTCGAAAACGCCGTCGAGGCCGACACCGAGGCCGCGGAGCCTTCGACCGAGGCATAATGCGCGCCGGGGATTTTGTCGGCGCCAAGATCTATCGCAAGCCTACCGAGGATAAGCGCACCAAAAAAGACGGCACGCCGCGCAGCCCTAAAAAGCTCGGCAAGATTCACTTTCCGGTCTTTACCCCGGGCGGTACGCGCGTGGTCGGCTTTATGGTCCGCCAGTCCGATATCGCGGGTATGATCGAGCGCCCCGACCGATTTGTGGCGCTCGATGCCATTGGCGTCTACGAGGGCGCCATCGCGGTTGACGACGTCAAGGGCACCTACGATGCCGCTGCGGCCAAGCGCCTCGACATCAACCTGGACGATTGCATTATCTGGGTTGGCATGGACGTGCGCACGGAGTCGGGCGATGTCGTGGGCTATTGCTCGGATGTGGAGTTCAAGCCGCGTTCGGGCATCGTGCAGACGTTCTACGTGACCGCCGGCACTGCCTCGAGTGTGCTGGTGGGCGACACGCAGATGCCGCCGACGATGCTGCGCGGCTACGAGAACGGCGCGATGGTCGTCTCGGACGAGGTCAAGTCGCTCGGGTATTCGGGCGGTGCGGCTGCCAAGGCCGCCGAGGCCAGCGTCGTGGTGGGCGACAAGGTCAAAAAGGGCGCCAAGGTGCTCGATGACAAGGGATCGGTCGCCGTGGACAAGGGCAGCCGCGCACTGGGCAAGCAGCTCGGCAAGACGCGCGGTATGTTCAAGGCCTTTAAGGACGAATACCAAAAGGCGAGCGGAGGCTCGTCAAAAGCTACAAAATAGCGACGTACCAAATGATGGGAGGCAAGCCGGAGACCTGTTGCTCCGGCTTGCTGTGTTTATGGGGGAGGGCACATGCGCCAAAACGGATCCAACTTAAACGGGCGTTCGGGTGCGCGTCCGACGGCGCGCCGCGACCTGGGGCAGCTGCCCAGCGGTCAGCGCCGCCGTCACCGTAAGCCCGGCGCGATGTATCTCAACCATAGCCGCGGCTTTAGCGATCGCAGCGCGCGCATCGGCAACAGCCGCACACCCCGTCGTTCGTCTCGCCTGCCCTACGCGCTCATCGCCGTGGGTTGCGCGCTCGTGCTGTTTATCGCTGCCGTCGTGGGCTACGTCAACCGCAGTGTGGACGTGGAGCTCAACGGCCAGAAGACAGCGGTGCGTGTGGGCTCTACGCTGCAGAATCTCATCGACGACCAGGAGTTGACTGACACCTACGACGCAGGCGACCTGCTGGCCGTCGATGACAGCGTGCTCAAGCGCCATGGGGGCGAAAAGCTGTCGGTGAAGGTCGACGGCAAGCGCGTGAAGCAGGGCAAATGGGATAGCCGCGAACTTGAGGGCGGCGAGAAGGTGACGGTCAAGGATGGCCGTAACACCTACGAGAAGCACGAGGTTCAGGCTACGGTTATCGAGCCCAAGCTCAAGGTCGAGGGTACGGGCGCTATCGAGTATGTGCAGACGTGGGGTGTCCAGGGCCGCTCCGAGGTGTGGGTCGGCGAGCAATCGGGCAAGACACAGGACCGCGGCGAGGTCGTGCCCGCCACCGATTGCGTCGTTGCGTGCGCCAGCGTGGCGCCCAAGGGCAACAAAAAGTACGTGGCGCTGACGTTTGACGAGGGTCCGAGCAGCGCTACCAAGCAGATCTTGCAGGTACTCAAGGAAAAGGGCGTCACCGCGACGTTCTTCCTGTCGGGCGATGCGGCCGAGGCATCGCCTGCCACGGCCAAGGCGATTGTCGATGCCGGGTGCGAGATCGGATCCAACAGCTACAGCGACGATTCGCTCAAGGGTCAGGACCGTGAGGCGGTACGCGAACAGATCACGAAAGGCACCGATGCGATTAAGTCGGCGACCGGCGTGAAGACGATGCTGCTGCGTGCTCCCTACGCTGCCTTTGACGAGCAAAACTGGATTGATGCGATGGACCTGGTCTCCGCCGTGGTCTCGTGGAATATTGACTCGGGCGACTGGCTGCTCAACGGTGCCGACGAGCAGGTCTCGACGGTGCTCGATTCGGTGACGCCGGGCAATATCGTGCTGCTCACCGATAGAGACGAATGCGCCGAGCAGACGCTCGAGGCGCTGCCGCAGATTATCGATGGCCTTGTCGCCGACGGCTACAAGATCGTGACGCTCAGCGACCTGGTTAAGACGGACACGGCATTGAGCAAAAAGCTCACCTCGCTCACCAAGGTTTCCATGCCCAAGGATGCCGTGTTCCCCCAACTTGCCGAGGACGATGACACCACAGAGTAGTCATTGGGTAGTCGTTTAAGAACGTCCCCAAGGGCTATGTCACGGATACGTCAGCGTTTGGTATGCCTGCAATGTGCAGCGCATAAATTCGATGCCGCAGGGCGATGCTGATGCTATAGTTACTGCGGTTAATGAGGGTCAAGAGAAAGGTTACAGGTGAAATCCAAACCTCGACCATACAGTCGATGACCCCATGCAGGTGCTTTTTGCGCATGCACGGGGTGTAAGCGTCGAGCGGCGTGCCGCCCGCGCATGCGTATACATATCCAGAAGCCCCCGGACGCCGCACGCGCGGCCGCGTCCGGAGGAATAATGATGGGGAGCACCATTGAATTATCTGAGTGAGATGCTCAAATTGCCGGTCTTGGACGTCGACGGCGAAAAGCTCGGCGTGGTCAACGATTTTGGCATTGCAACCGGCGAAGTTTTTCCGCACGTGACGTCGCTCGCGTTCCGTGGTCCCGGCAAGACGCCGTTCATGATCAGCTGGCGCAAATGGGTCGACCGCATCGACGAGACAGGCGTGTATCTCAACACGTCTGCCACCAATATTCGCTTCTCGTACCTGCAGCCGACCGAGCTCCTGCTGGCGCGCGATGTTCTCAATAAGCAGATCGTCGACACGCAGGGCATGAAGGTCGTGCGCGTCAACGACATCAAGTTTTCCATGTCGGGCGAAAATCAGCTGCGCCTGCTGGGCGCCGAGGTCGGTGCCCGCGGTCTGCTACGCGCCATCAGCCCCGCGCTCGAGCATATCGTCGAAGGCTTTATGAAGCACCTGGGCAAGCCGCTCAGTGAGGACATCATCGCTTGGTCCTACATGGACCTGCTCGACCGCTCGACCAAGAACATTCAACTCTCGGTGTCGCACAAGACGCTCGGCGAGCTGCACCCTGCCGACATCGCCGACATTATCGAGCAGCTCGACCCGCGCCTACGTGCGCAGGTGTTTGCGCAGCTCGATACTGCCCAGGCCGCCGAGGCCATCTCGGAGTTCGATGACGACGAGCTCATGACCGAGATGCTCGAGGGCCTGTCCGACACGGACGCATCGTCGATGCTGGCCATGATGGACCCGGATGACGCTGCCGACCTGATCGACGAGCTCGATTACGAGAAGGCCGAGAAGCTCCTGCGCCTGATGGGCGTCAAGGAGGAGAAGGCGATTCGTAATCTGCTGGGGTATGAGGACAACACCGCCGGCCGCATCATGACCTCGGAGTTTGTCTCCCTGCCCGCCACGGCAACGGTCGGTGACGCCATCGAGGCGATTCGCGAGCTCGACGAGGACTTCGAGAGCGTCTACTACGTCTATACCGAGGATCCGAGCGGCATGCTGACCGGCGTGCTTTCGCTGCGCACGCTGATCGTAGCCGACCGCGACGCTACGCTGGGTCAGCTGGCCTATCGCGACCTGGTCTATGTGTCGCCCGACGAGGACCAGGAAGACGTGACGGATGAGATGACCAAGTATGACCTGGTAGCTATCCCCGTCTGTGACGAGAACCGCCACATCCTGGGTATCGTGACCTTCGACGACGCCATGGACGTTATAGCCGAGGAGCATCAGGAGGACCTGCAGATCGCCGGTGTCGGCTCGGGCGATAGCGCATCGGACGACTCGACGAACGTGCTCAGCTGGTTCGTACATCGCCAGTACTGGGTTGTTGTATGGGGCGTCGCGTCGTGCATCATGGCGACCGTGCTGGGAACGGCGCTCGGCTCCGCGCATCTGGTGGTGTTCCCCATGTGCGCCATGCCGCTCGTGCTGCTGGCGGCCTCGCGCATGGTGTCGTTCGTCAAGAACTACTTCCTGGAGTATGACGGTCACGACGACGAACCCAAGCCGTATCTGGGGTTCTTCTTCCAGAGCACGGGTATGGGCCTGATTCTGTCACTCGTGACCTACCTGTGCGCCCAGCTGGTGCGCACCGCTGCGTTCCCCGATGCGTCCATGTTTGAGGAGCAACTCTTTACCGGGTGCTTTAACATCGCGGCCATCGTCTGTCTGATTGGCAACATGAGCGCCGTGATTTACCTGATGGTGCTGTTCTGGCGTGACGAGCACGACCTCAATACGTCGGGCACCGCCATGAACGTTATTGCCGTCATGATCTCGTGCGTAGCGTACTGTGCCGCCGCGGTGCTGCTCACCATGTCGGTCATGGGTTAGGTGGTCGCGTGCAAAATACCAAGCAAAAGTCGGGCACCAAGCAAAAGTTGACCATCGCGGCCATCTTTGGCGCTATGGGTCCCGGTCTGCTGGCGGCGCTTTCGGGCAATGACGCCGGCGGCATTGCAACGTATTCCAGCGCGGGCGCCAGCTATGGCTACAAGATGCTGTGGATGCTTCCCGTCATGACCGTGCTGCTCATCGTGACGCAGGAGACCGCGGCGCGCTGCGGCTGCGTCACGGGCAAGGGCCTGGCATCGCTCATTCGCGAGCGCTTTGGCGTGCGCAAGAGTGTACTTGCTATGGCGGCGCTGTTGATCGCCAACACGGCTGTGACCATTTCGGAGTTTGCGGGTATCGCCAGCGGCCTTGCTCTCTTTGGCGTGCCGGCGAGCATCTCGGTGCCGTTGGTGGCGCTGCTGGTGTGGATGCTTACCATGTCGGGTAGTTTCCAGCGCATCGAGAAGATTCTGCTGTTGGTAAGCTGCGTCTTCGTGACCTATATTGTCGCCGCGTTTATGGCTGGCCCCAACTGGGGTGAGGTCGCGGTCGACCTGGTCGTGCCTAACATTCAAAATGACCCCAGCTACGTGTCGCTCGTGGTCGCAACGATCGGTACCACCATCGCGCCGTGGATGATTTTCTTGGCGCAGAATAACGTGGTCGATAAGAATGCGGGCGAGGACGACATCGTGCTGCAGCGTATTGATACCGTGAGCGGCTCGATCGCTGCTGATATCATTGCGGGCTTTATTATCATCACGACCGGTACGGTGCTGTTCCCGGCGGGTATTCAGATTAGCGATGCTGCCGATGCTGCCCGCGCGCTGGAGCCTATTGCGGGTCAGTGGTCCACGGTGCTGTTTGCCTCGGGCCTGGTCGCGGCGAGCTTCTTGGCTGCTTGCGTGCTACCGGGCGTTACGTCGAGCGCTATCTGCGAGGCATTTGGCTGGGAGCGCGGTGCCGACCGCAGCTGGGACGAGGCCCCGGTCTATCGCGGCATCATTACGGCCATCATCGGTATCTCTGCCGTGCTGGTGCTTATGCCCGGCGTCGATCTGTTCCAGATTATGATGACCTCGCAGGTCATCAATGGCGTGCTACTGCCCGTGGTTCTGGTGTTCCAGGTGGTTATCGCCGCCGACCGTCACATTATGGGTGCCAACCGCAACGGCCGCGTGTGGAACGTGCTCACTTGGGCGACTATCGGCGTGATTACGGTGCTCACGGTCGTCATGTTTGTTCTGCAGGCGATGGGTTACAGCGCTTAGCGCCTCTTTTTGACTCCAAACAGGCCGCAGCGATGGGCTGCGGCCTGTTTTTTGCCTGTTATAGGGGGTTAGTAATATGCGAGTGGACAAAAAATGCCAAATATGAGTACTGTTGCCTGGCCGATAGCATTTACGACCAAGAAAATAATGAACATAGCTAAGAATCTGTTCATTAAAAGCGGGTCTCCAAGTCCTAAGTCGGCTATTCTGGTCAACTGGAAGGGTCGCGCGCTACCGCAGGGGCGCCATTTTGGGTGGTTTTGCCTGCTACTAAAATGGTAACAGTACTCATATTTGCCACTTTTTGTCCATGACCTCTTGGAGTCGGCTCGAAAAGAGTGATTTTGGGTTGTTTGCTGCGGGTGTGGGCTTGGAAACAACGCTCGGGGTGGCGAGGTACTCAGAATTCGGTCGCAAGGAGGGCGTTCCTCGGCTGTGTCAGGAGTGTCCCTGGGTGCCGGCACATAAGGAACGTCCCTA
>CABMPS010000087.1 GCA_902388545.1 uncultured Collinsella sp. | reverse complement strand
CTGGAACAGGCCAAAGGCGACGCTCCAGGCGAAGGCGCCCTTGGTGACGGTGCCCGACTTTGCGCAAATGGCCTTGGCCTCGCACAAGACAAGGTAGACGGTCGCCGCAAGACCGACGAGCGAGATGGCGGCAGCGAACATGCTGAGACTCCTCACAAACTAAAACCTACGAAAGCGGGGGTTTACCCGATTGTTACCAAGATATGCGCAGCAATTGGTGGCTGCGCACACCAACCAGCCATATTAACGCGCGCGTGTGGCGGTGTGGCGCAATGTAGTGGCGACCTGCGCGATAATGGACGGGAATTACACGGAAACGTAAAGGCTTCTTAAAGAAATGGCGAGGGTAGGGCGATGAGCGAGCAGGTTTGCGAGGCGGGCATGGGCGGCGACGGAGCTGCGGGCGTGGATACGTACGGCTATCCGGTCGAGACTACGGGCAACGCGGTACTGGACATTTTGGAGCACCGTTCGTCCACGCGCGCTTTTGCGCGCGATGACAACGACCATCCCGTGGCGGTGACCGACGAGCAGCGGGCGGCGATCTTGCATGCGGCGAGTCGCGCACCGTCGGCGGGCGCCATGATGATGTATTCCATCGTGAGCATTCGCGAGCAGGCTACGCTGGACCGTCTGGCCGACCTGTGCGATCACCAGCCCATGATCGCCAAGGCGCCCTGGGCACTTATATTTGTGGTCGATTATGCCAAGTGGATCGATCTGTTTGAGCATGTTGGTTGCTTTGAGCCCGAGTTTGTCGAGCGCGTGGGCAAGGCGCCCCGCCGCGCGCCGGGTTTGGGCGACTTTGCCATCGCGGCGCAGGATGCCGTGATCGCCGCTCAAAACGCCGTGGTCGCCGCCGAATCTCTGGGGCTGGGGAGCTGCTATATCGGCGATATCGTCGAGAACGCCGAGGAAGTTGCCGCACTGCTGGACTTGCCTGCCTATACCATGCCGCTGTCGATGCTCATCATCGGCACGCCCCGTAAGGAGCGCCCGGCAATCGCGCATCCCGTGGTGAACCTGGTGCACGAGGAGCGTTATTGTCGCGCCGACGCCGCGACGATGGATGCGCAGGTGGCCGAGATGGATGCGATGTTTCGCCCGCACGCCCGCGACATCTACACCCGTAAGCACACGAGCCCCTTTATGGCCGAGATGAGCCGCTCTATGGAGTGGTGGTTCAAAAACTGGCTCGGAAAATGACGAATGTGACAAAGGGGGCGTCCCTTTGTCACATTCCATATCGCCGCGGTGGCCTAAAGGCCGCATAAATGTTTATCTAGCTGGGAAAACGGTGCCATTAAAATATGGGCTGATTACCTATAATCCCGTCGAACGTTAAAATTGGGAGGAAACCGGCTTATGGAACAAAAGGCAAAGGAAGTAGCCTCGCACGCTGCGATTCCTGTGAGCATCTCGGCGATGCTCGTCACGCTGGGCGTGGTGTATGGCGATATCGGCACCAGCCCCATGTATGTAACCAAGGCGCTCGTTGCCGGCAACGGCGGCATCGGAAGCGTCACGCAGGAGTTCGTGCTCGGCGCGCTCTCCCTTGTCGTGTGGACGGTCACGCTGCTAACGACCGTCAAGTACGTGCTGATCTCGCTGCGCGCCGACAACCACGGCGAGGGCGGCATCTTTGCCCTGTACAGCCTGGTCAAGCGCTGCGGCAAGTGGCTCATCATCCCCGCCATGCTGGGCGGCGCGGCGCTCCTCGCCGACGGCATCCTGACGCCTGCCGTTACCGTCACCACGGCCATCGAGGGCCTGCGCACCATCCCGGCGGTCCATGCCGTGCTCGGTGACGACCAGGGTCGTGTCGTCGCCATCACGCTTGCCATCATCATCGCGCTCTTCTTGGTGCAGCGCATCGGCACGGCCAAGATCGGTCACGCCTTCGGCCCCATCATGACGCTGTGGTTTTTGTTCCTGGGCGGCACGGGCCTGTTCTTTGTCTGCCAGTATCCCGCGGTGCTGCTGTGCCTCAACCCGTTGCGTGGCATCGCTTTTCTGCTGAGCCCCAACAACCATGCGGGCATCATGATTTTGGGCAGCTGCTTCCTCGCTACCACCGGTGCCGAGGCGCTCTATTCCGACATGGGCCATGTGGGCCGCGGCAACATCTATGCCACCTGGCCGTTCGTTAAGTGCTGCCTGCTGCTGTCCTACATGGGCCAGGGCGCGTGGCTTATCAACAACGCCGGCAACCCGGAGCTCATGGGTATCGCCGACCTCAACCCCTTCTACCAGATGCTCGCCCCGGGTCTGCGCCCCTTTGCCGTCGGCCTTTCCACCGTCGCGGCCATCATCGCCTCGCAGGCGCTCATCACCGGCGCATTCTCGCTGGTGTCCGAGGCCAGCCGCCTGGACCTCATGCCGCATATGCAGGTCTTCTATCCTGCCGAGACCAAGGGCCAGCTCTACATCCCCATGGTCAACAACGTCATGCTCGTGGGCTGCGTCGTCGTGGTGCTGCTGTTCCAGAACTCGGCGCACATGGAGGCCGCGTACGGCCTGGCCATTACCCTGACCATGATGTGCACGACAATGCTGCTCTTCTTCTATCTGCACGTGGAGCGCAATCTCAAGGTCGCGCCGTGGATCTTTGCCGCCTTCTTCCTTATGCTCGAGGGCTTCTTCTTTGTGAGCTCGCTCACCAAGTTCTTCCACGGCGGCTATTTCACCATCCTTATGGCCGCGCTCATCATGGGCATCATGGTGTGCTGGTACAACGGCACGGCGGTTGAGCGGCGCCAGTTTACGCTGCTGCCGCTGCGCAGCTATCTGCCGCAGCTCAAGCGCCTGCGCGACGACGATCGCTACGAGCTCGTGAGCGACAACATCGTGTACCTGACCAAGGACACCAACACCGACTATATCGACCGCGATATCGTCTACTCGATTTTGGACAAGCACCCCAAGCGCGCTCGTGCCTGGTGGTTCGTGAACGTCGAGACCATGGACGAGCCGCATACCTTTGCCTACTCGGTCGAGACGTTCGGCACCGACTACGTATTCCGCGTGCATCTGTACCTGGGCTATAAGATCAACCAGCGCGTCAATGCTTACCTGCGCCAGGTTGTTCAGGACCTGGCTGCCAGCGGCGAGCTGCCGGCGCAGACGCACGACTACTCGGTCTACAAGGATCCGGGCAACATCGGTACGTTTAAGTTCGTCATGATCCGCAAGCTGCTGGCGCCCGAAAGCGACGTGGAGCCCAGCGAGCGTACGGCCATCACGCTCAAGTACATCATCCGCCGCGCTGCCGGCACCCCCGCGCGCTGGTACGGCCTGGAGAACTCCAACGTGAGCTTTGAGTATGTGCCGCTGTTCACCAAGTTTAAGGCTGTGAGCAAGATGCAGCGCCTGGCCCCCAACGAGCGTCCGTAGCCGACGGAGACTACACGGAGTTGGTTATCGATGAGCAAAACTAAAGCCGGGGAGGTAAACATGGATGCAAGGACGCTTGACGTCCGCGAGGCGGGTATCGACGCCGCCGAAGATCGGTTCTTCACGAATCGGGCCAACATGGACATGGCCGATCGCGTGATTTCGGTCGTGGCGCTGGTGTTTGTCGCGGCGTGCGTGTGCGCACTGCTCGCGCACGTGCTGTTTGTCTAACGACCGCAGGCTGCAAAGGCTATACACTTGGAACCACCACAAGGGGAAACCACCACAAAGGTGCCTGTCCCCTTTGTGGTGGTTTTTGTTTTTGAGAGAGGGGCGGGGCGCTGATGGACGTCCATGCGGACGGCGATATTGCCGAGAACTTTTGGTGGCGGCGCACGACGCTGACGCGTCGCAGCCCTCTGTATGACGCCTGCGTATCGGCGGGGCTGCTGGTCGCGGCGACGATTGTGGGCGCGCTGCTCGACCATCCGGGTCTCGCGCCGAGCATCATGATCGTCTATGTGTTCGCCGTGCAGCTGTGCGCGTTCTTTACCTGGAGCCGCCTGTATTGCTTGCTGAGCTCGGCTGCCGCCGTGGCGCTCTACAACTTCTTGTTTGTTGACCCGCGCTACTCGCTGTCGTTTATCGACCGTGTTTATCCCGGCATGTTCTTCATCATGTTTGCGGTCTCGCTTGTGTCGAGTTCGATCGCGTTGGCCCTGCGCCGCGCCTTGGCGCAGGCCGCCGCCAGCGACCGCCGCACGCAGATGGTGCTCGAGACCAACCGCATGCTGCAGCGCTGTGCCGATCAGCAGCAGATTGTGCACGCCATGGCAACGCAGCTGGCGCGTCTTTCGGGCTGCCCGGTCGTGTGGTACAGCGCCGACGCCGAGGGCGATGACCTGCTGCCGCGTGCGACATACACGGCCGTGGGCGATGCCGTGCCGGTGCACGAACTGGCGCCGCAGATGCCGCCGCGGCTCTCGGCGTCCGCTTATGTGGGAATGCCGCTCGACGCCACCTATGGCGGCTCGGCGTTTTATGGCATCTACCTGACGGTTCGCACGGGCGACGGCTTCGTGCGCTCGGGCGACCCCGCCTCGGCGGTTGGCGTGCTAGCTATCGTTGCCGAGCCCGACGTGTTGACGTACGAGGAGCGGACGCTTGCCGATGCCATCGTGAGCGAAGGCGAGCTGGCACTCGATCGCGCCCGCGCCATGGAGGCCCGCGAGGAGGCGGCGGTGCTTGCCAAAAATGAGCAGCTGCGCGCCAACCTGCTGCGCTCCATCTCGCACGACCTGCGCACGCCGCTTACCAGTATTTCGGGCAATGCCGATGTGCTGCTCGACCAGGGCTCGACCGGCACCGCCGTGCTCGACGCCCAGACGCGCCGCGGCCTGCTCCTGTCCATTCGCTCGGATGCACAATGGCTCAACGCCACCGTCGAGAACCTGCTCGCCATCACCAAGCTCGAGGGCGGCCACATGCATCTGTCGACTACGCTTGAGCTCATGGACGATATCGTCGAGGAGGCGCTGCGCCACGTAAGTCCGGCCGTGCGCGAGCACGACCTTAAGGTGGTGGCGTGCGATGAGCCAGCACTCGTTAACGTCGACGCGCGCCTGATGGTACAGCTCGTGGTGAATCTGGTGAACAACGCCATCACGTATACGCCCACAGGCTCGCATATCGTGATTTCGATTGGCGTCGACGATGGGCACGTGACATGCTCGGTGGCCGATGACGGGCCGGGCATTGCGCCCGAGGATCGCGAGCGAATCTTTGAGTCGTTCTACACCGCCAACCACGGTCTTGCCGACAGCCATCGCAGCGTGGGCCTGGGTCTTTCGCTCTGCCGCTCCATTGCGTTGGCGCATGGCGGTAGCATAGAGGTTGCCGCGGC
This sequence comes from uncultured Collinsella sp., assembly GCA_902388545.1. GTDB lineage: Bacteria > Actinomycetota > Coriobacteriia > Coriobacteriales > Coriobacteriaceae > Collinsella. The sequence continues at coordinate 2,305 of CABMPS010000087.1, read as the reverse complement.
GGACCCGCACGGCTCGGTCTTTACGATTGAGCTTCCCGTCGCCGATGTTTCGTTTGATAAGGAGTAACGCTGTGCCGAACTCTGCCGTAAAACCGCTCATCTTGGTCGTTGAGGACGATCCCGCCGTTCGCAACCTTATCGTTGCCGCGCTCGAGGCGCACGGCCTGCGTCATATGGCTGTGGAGACCGCCCATGCCGCCATCGCCGCCGCCTCGTCGCAGGCACCGAGCATTGTGCTGCTCGATCTGGGCCTACCCGATATGGATGGCGTCAAGGTGGTGGAGTCGGTGCGCGCATGGTCGGGCATGCCGATCATTGTGGTCTCGGCGCGCAGCGAAGACGCGGACAAGATCCGCGCACTCGATGCCGGTGCCGACGACTACCTGACCAAGCCGTTTTCGGTCGAAGAGCTGCTCGCGCGCATTCGCACGACGCTCAGGCGCCTTTCGTATGCGCAAACGGGCGGTGTTGCCTCTGAGGGCTCGTTCGATACCGGCGAGCTGCATATCGACTTTGATGCCGGCATCGCCACGATGGATGGCGAGGAGCTGCACCTGACGCCGATCGAGTACAAGTTGCTCTGCTTGCTGGCACACAACGCCGACAAGGTGTTGACGCACCAGTTTATCCTGCACGAGATTTGGGGCACGGCGACCAAGAGCGACCTGGCGAGCCTGCGCGTCTTTATGGGCACGCTGCGCAAGAAAATCGAGTCCGACCCCGCGCATCCGCGCTATATCCAGACGCACGTGGGTATTGGTTACCGATTGGTCATCCAGGGATAGGTCGGCATCCGCCATCCCAATACGAGTTGCGGTGAAATACGGTCTAAATTTACCTAATTCCAGGCAAAACAGTCCGTATTCCACCGCAACTTTGTTATTTGCCCTTGGGCTTGCTGGCGTAGAACTTCTTCTTTTTGGGCTTGCCGGCGGGGGAGGGTTTGCCGGCAAAGTTGGACTTGCCGTTGCCGGCCTGCGCGTGCGCGGGCGCCGTTGCGCGAGGCTTGCGGGCTTCGGGGTTGCGCAGCTCCTCGACGCGCTCGGCAATTTCCTCGGCGCTAAAGCCGACTTCGGCCATGGCGTCCTCGATGGGCAGGCGGCGCACGATGTAGCAGTGGTGCACCTTCTGGTTGCGCGCGAAGTCCTCGGGGATGGTCTGCGCCGTAATGTCCTCCAGCACCACGCCCGCGCGGGCGAGCTTGCGCGTTTCGGGGCGGAAGCCGCGCAGGTTGCAGCTAAAGATGGCATGGCCGCCCTGCGCGAGCAGGCGCGATACGCCAGCCAAAAGCTCAACATGGTCGCGCTGGACATCCCAGGTGCGGCGGCCCATCTTGGAGGAGTTCGAGAACGTGGGCGGGTCGACAAAGATCAGGTCCCAGCGGTTGCGCGTCTGGCGCTGGTCGCGAATCCAGGCGAGCACGTCGTCGCGCACAAAGTGATGCTGCGGCCCCATAAAGCCGTTCTGACGCATGTTGCGCTCGGCCCAGTCCAGGTAGGTGTTGGAGAGGTCGACCGTCACTGTCTCCTCGACGCCGCCGTCGGCCGCGTAGCAGGTGGCGGTGCCGGTGTAGGCGAACAAGTTGAGGAAGCGGCGCGCCTGCTTGGCGTGCTCGCGCACCAGGTTGCGCGTGACGCGGTGGTCCAAGAAGATGCCCACGTCCAGGTAGTCGTCAAAGTTGACGGCAAAGGTGAGGCCGCCCTCTTCGATGAGCGGCAGGCGACGACGCGCGATATTGGCGCGCTCGCCCGAGCCGCCCTTGCCGGCGCCCTGCTTGCCGTACTGCGAGCCGCCGCGCGAACGCATGCGGGCCTTGGCGTGCACATGCTCGGCGGGAACATCTAGGATGCGCGGCGCGATGGCCAGAATGTCGAGCATACGGGCCTGGGCCAGTGCGGGGTCGATGGTCTTGGGCGCGGCGTATTCGGCGATGACGAGCCAGCGGCCCGGCGTCTGCGGGCAACCCTCGTACAGGTCGATAGCGGCGGAGTAGTCGGGCAGGTCGGCATCGTAGACGCGGTAGCAGCTCACGCCCTCGCGCCTGGCCCACTTGCGGCGCAGACGGGCATTCTTGCGCAGGCGGTTGGCGAACTGCTCGGACTCGGGGATGAGCACGGGCAGCGGCTTGCCGTCGCCCAGGTCGAGCATGGCGGCAGGCTCGGGCATGGCGGAAGCGGCGGCGTCATCGTTGACTTCGTTGGCATCCGCAGCCTCGGCCTCGGCATCCGCACTGGTCGCAGCCTCAAACGCTGCGGCGGCGTGGTCGAGCGAAGGCCAGACTTCGACGGTCGCCTCTTCGTTGTTG
>CABMPS010000086.1 GCA_902388545.1 uncultured Collinsella sp. | reverse complement strand
TGAAGCTCAACAACTATAACGGCGGCGAGATCCAGGCCGCAGGCAAGCTCAACGTGAATTACTCGGGAAACAACATCGTCACTGCCGACTGGATCGAAGGCATCAAGGCTTCTCATGGCAAGAATGAGAACGCCGAGCTCAATATCCAAGGCAACGCGGGCAGCACGCTCAGCGTGACATCTACTGAGGACGCTATCCTCTCCACGGGTAATATCAACATCGACGGAGCCGGATCCGTCAACGCCACGAGCACTGGGTTTGATGCCATCAATGCCGGGGGCGATCTCGCTATCAAAGGTTCGGGCAACGTCAACGCCACGGGTGCATCGGATGGCATCAGGGCAAACGGCAATATCACGATTGACGACAGCGAATCCGTCACCGCCAGGGCTACCAAGGACAAGGGTATTGGAACCGACAAGAACCTCACCATCAAGGGTGGCGGGACGGTCGAGGCAAGCTCAGCCGATGGTGAGGCCCTTTGGAGCGGCGGCAGTATCAACATCTCGGACGGCAGCCAGGTCAAGGCAAGCTCCGAGAAAGACGCTGCCGTCGAGGCCAAGGGCAGCCTCGCAGCCACAAACGCCTCCCTCAACGTAAACGGTGTTGAATATGGCGTCTATGCCCACAAGGGCATCACCCTCGATCATGCAAACGTGACGGTCCGTGCAAGTAAAGGCAGATACGGTGGCGCCATCGCCCTCTTCACCTACCAGGACGACATCGTCGTCAAGAACGGCTCCACCGTGGACGCGTTTGCGGAAGGCGAGATTTCGGCTGCATTCTCCACCAGAAACGATCGACCCAACGAGAAGGGTGGCCACATCTACATCAGCGACTCCGTTGTCAAGGCCATAGCCCGCTATGTCGAGAACGGCGACGGCCCCATCCCCTACAGCGAAAACCAAGATGGCGAGACGAGGCGCGAACCCCAAGGCGAGAACATCGGCATCATCGCCCAGACCAGCGAGGGCGTCACACCCGCAGTCATCTCGATCATCCGCAGCAAGGTAACGGCCGAAGGAGATACAGCGGCAATCTTTGCCCGTGCCATGAGCGCTGACGGCAAGACAATCGGCACCATCAAGATTGAGAACGCCGCCATCCAGACGCCCGAAGGCGGCAAGGTCGTTGACTATCGCAAGCTCCGTGACGGCATCTACGAGGCAGGCCAAGCCATCGGCACGGGCGACGCCACGGTCGACTCCCTCTATATCAAAGCAGTCGCCAAAAGCACGACCATCGCACCTCCCGAGGTAGCCAAGCCGGAAGACCCCAAGCCCGACGAGACCAAGCCCGCAGAAAGCAAGCCCGCGGAGTCCAAGCAGAACCCCAAGCCTGAGGGCTCAAAGCCGACCAAGGCCGTTGCGGCTTCAACCACGAAAGCCAAGGCCACGGGCGTGCTCGCGGCAACCGGCGACACCTCGGGTGCGGCCATCGTGGCAACCGTCCTTGCGGGAACAGCCGCTATCGCCGCAGGCACCATGGCGAGCCGCAAACGCTCGTAGACGCCTCTGCGCACATGGCAGCTCCCGCGAAGGCCCCGAGTCCCAGCACCGTTTAACAACGCCACCGCCGAGCTCCCCTCCGGCGGTGGCGTTTTCCATATGCGTCCGCAGGGTATGCACGAGATTGTCTTTTGTCTAGCCCAACCTGCATGAGCCGGCGTGCGACAATGGGGGCCGTCGATATCACAACGCCGAGAGAAGCCCGTCATGGAAGCGCATCAAAAGCAGATAACCGTTCATGCACAGCATGCCGAAAGCGCACCAGTCATCTATCTTCCCGTGGTCATGGGCGACGGCGCGGAGGTTTATGAACGCTGCCGAGAGCTCAACTGCCCGCCCTTCACGCTTGTCGGCATTGGCAGCCTCAACTGGAATCGCGAGCTGAGCCCCTGGGGATGCGACGGAACCGTGCGCGATGCCGAGCCCTTTGGCGGTCAGGCTTCCGGATTTCTCGATGAGCTGTTGAACTGGATAATCCCAGAGGCCGAGTCGTCGCTTCCTCAGCCGCCCACCTGGCGCGGCATTGCCGGCTACTCGCTCGCGGGCCTCTTCGCGCTCTGGTCCCTCTGGCAAACCGACGCCTTTAGCCGCGCCGCAAGCGCATCGGGGTCGTTGTGGTTTCCCGACTTTGTCGATCGCGCCAGCACGGCCCCTTTTGCCGGCAACCCGCAGGCCGTCTATCTGTCACTCGGCAAAAAGGAGACCAAGACACCCAACCGCATGATGCGGCATGTACTCGACGACACACGCGCGATGGAAGCGTTGCTCGTCGCGCGCGGCATTCCAACAACGCTGGAGCTCAACCCCGGCAATCACTTTGCCCAAACCGATCTGCGCATGGCACGTGGCATCCACTGGATATTGACGCATTAAAAATGACGCCCGCGCGTACGCATGGGCGCCATTTTTTGATTCAGCTGGACGCAGTTGTTACTCAGCAGCCTCCTCAAGCTCGGAGACATCAAACTCAAAGTCGTTACCCGGTAGGATGGCATTGAGCACAATGCCCACCAGCGAACCCACGGCAAGACCCGAAAGCGAAATGGTCACGCCGCCCAGCTCCAACACGATAGCACCGGCAGTGCTGTAAGCAATGCCGAGTGAAAGCACCAGCACCAGAGCGGCCACCAGCACGTTGCGGTTGTTCTGGAAATCGACCTGGTTCTCGATGAGGTTACGCACACCTACCGCACTGATCATGCCATAGAGCACGAGTGACACGCCGCCGATCACACACGCCGGCATGGCCGCAATGACAGCCGCGAACTTGGGGCAGAACGAGAGCACAATGGCGCAACACGCGGCAATGCGAATCACGCGCGGGTCAAACACACGCGTCAGGGCAAGCACACCGGTGTTCTCGCCATAGGTGGTGTTAGCCGGAGCGCCAAAGAGCGATGCGAGAATGGTCGCCAGGCCATCGCCAAGCAGGGTGCGATGCAGGCCGGGATCGGCAATGTAGTTGCGCTCGCAAGTCGAGCCGATAGCGGAGATATCACCAATATGCTCGATCATAGTCGCAAAGGCCAGCGGCATAATGGTGATGATGGCCGTCGTGGCAAGACCGCTATCGAACTGCGGGCCAAAGAGCGCAAACACGGTGTTGTCCCACACGATGGGAAGACCGACCCACGGCGCGGCGGCAACGCCCGAGAAATCAACCTCGCCGAGCGCGGCGGCAACGGCATAGCTCACCACAACACCCAGCAGAATCGGCACGATCTTGACCATGCCGCGGCCCCAGATGTTGCAGATGACGATCACAGCCACAGCGACAACGGCAACAAGCCAATTGGTCTGGCAGTTAGCGATGGCAGAGCTTGCCAAGATTAGGCCGATCGAAATGACGATGGGGCCGGTCACCACCGGCGGAAAGAAGCGCATGACGCGCTTGGCGCCAAACGCGCGGAACAGGGCCGCCAGCACCGGATAGAGCAGGCCGGCACAAGCTACGCCCAGGCAAGCGTAGGGCAAAAGCTCGGCCTCGCCGTTGGGCGCGATTGCGGCATAACCGGCAATAAAGGCAAACGACGAGCCCAAGAAGGCCGGCACCTTACCGCGCGACAGGAAGTGGAACAGCAGCGTGCCCAAGCCGGCAAACAAAAGCGTTGCCGACACCGAGAGACCGGTGAGCACGGGCACCAACACCGTGGCGCCAAACATGGCAAATAGATGCTGCAGACCGAGTAGGAACATGCGCGGGCGGCCGAGCGATGACGCATCGTAGATGGCATCGGCGACGGCGGGCGTCGAAGACTGGGACATGGATGTCCTTTCGAATGGAAGGGCGATCGGGCATATTGGATAACCTGCCCGAACGATACGATCCGAACCATTGTACGCGATACGCAGTGCCTCGCACGCGCCGCCACCTGCAAACGCTAGCGCTATTTCCAAACGCGTTCGGCGATGCGCCTGACCAGCGCGATCTTCGCCCACTGCTCGTCCTCGGTCAGCTTGTTGCCAATCTCGCAGCTGGCAAAGCCACACTGCGGAGACAGATACAGGTTCTCGAGCGGAACATACTTTGCAGCCTCGTGAATACGCTCAACGATGGCATCCTCATCCTCAAGCTCAGCGGCCTTGGTGGTCACTAGGCCCAACACGACCTTCTTGCCGGGGGCAACATACTTCAGCGGCTCAAAGCCACCGGCGCGCGGTGTATCGAACTCAAGGTAGAACGCATCGACGTTCTCGTGTGCGAACAGATACGGCGCGATGGGGTCGTAGCCGCCCTCGAAGGCATAGGTAGAGTGGTAATTACCACGGCACACATGCGTGTTGATGACCAGGTCGTCGGGCTTGCCCGCGATGGCGGCGTTGTTGAGCGCCACGCCCAGCTCGGACACCTTTTGCAGGTCGACCGGGCTCATACCAGTCTTTGCCACAAAGTCGGTATCGCAATAGATCCCCCAGGTGCAGTCATCAAATTGGATGTTGCGACAGCCCGCGGCATACAGGTCGGCGATCACCGTGCGGTATGCCGCCGCGATGGCGTCGACGAGCTCTTCGTCGGTCTTGTAGACAGCGTGCAGACTCTCCTGCTGGCCATCACAGCGGTCGAGCGTGACTTCGGAGAACGTCTGGATCGGCGCCGGAATGGTCTGGCGCGCGACCTGGCCCTCCCCCTCGAGCGCCTTGACAAATTTGAAGTGCTCGACGAACGGATGACTCTCGCCGCTAATGGGGCCAGTCACCACGGCGGTGTCGGCGGTGGTCTCCTCATCGTGGAACATATAGCCCGTACGCGAGGTGCGACGCTCGACGCCGTTCAGCCCCCACATAAAATCGAGGTGCCAGTAGCTGCGGCGAAACTCGCCATCGGTGATGACCTGCAGGCCGGCGGTCTTTTGCTTGTCCACCAGGTCGCGAATAGCCTCATCCTCGACGGCCTTAAGCCCCTCGGCATCGAGCGTACCCGCGGCGTAGGCGGCACGGGCGTCCTTCACGACCTGCGGACGAAGAAAACTGCCGACGATATCGGCGCGAAACGGCGCGTTCGGTTGAATTGAAGTGCTCATAGATATCTCCCTTTGCATTGGTTGCTTTACTGGGACAGAGTATGAGCGCTCATATGGCCATCGTAAAATATACGTTTATAACAGTTTGATATAGATAATTCCTATATCAGTCTGGACTGCCATAAAGAAATTTGACCCGCGCGGAGCACAGCAGCCTAGATATGCTGACGGATCGCGTCGATATAGGCTTGGCCGTAGCGCGTGAGCGTCGTATTTTTGCGCGTGATGATGCCGATCTCCATGTACTCGTCTACATCGAGCGGAATCGAAATGATGCCGGGACCGTTGAGTTCGTGGCTAATCACGCCCGAACACACCGTGTAGCCGTTGAGGCCCATGGCCAGGTTGAACAGCGTCGCACGGTCGCGCACGCGAATATTCTTGCGACGCTCAAACGTCGAGGTCAGCTCCTCGGAATAGTAAAACGAGTTGTAGCTGCCCTGCTCGTAGGATAAAAACGGATAGTCCTCGAGATCTTCGAGCGTCACGCTGGCGTGGTCCGCCAGTGGATGGTCGGCGCATACAAAGACATGCGGCTTGGCGCAGAAGAGCCCCTCGAACACGAGCTCGTTGGCCGCCAGCATGCGCTCGATAACCTCGCGGTTATGCTCGGATAAGTACAGAATGCCCAGTTCGCTTTTCATGTGCGCGACATCCTCGATAATCTCGTGGGTCTGCTCCTCGCGCAGGGTGAAGTCGTAACGTGCGGCATCGAACTCGCGGATCACGTCAACAAACGCGTTAACGGCAAAGGAATAATGCTGGCAGCTCACACTAAAATGCGGCACCTGCTCGGATGTGCCCTTGTACTTGCCCTCGAGCAGGTCGGCCTGGTCGAGTACCTGGCGCGCATAGCCCAAGAAGGTCTCGCCTTCCTCGGACACAACGACGCCCTTGTTAGTGCGCTCAAAGATGTGCACGCCCATCTCGTTTTCGAGATCGCGGATCGACGCGGTAATCGAAGGCTGCGACACAAAGAGTCGGCGCGAGGCCTCGGTGATGCTGCCGCATTCGGCAACTTTGACGACATATCTGAGCTGCTGAAGCTTCATAGCGCCCTCCCTAGACGTTCGTGACGTCGAAACCCGTCGCATCCATCTGACGCATAAACGGCGGCATCTCCCCCGTCGCGGCGCAGGCGGCAATCTGATGCAGAGCCCCGGCAACCGCATCATCTGCCGCAGCGCCGATATGCCAGCGCGCGGCAGCCGTGACGGCCTCGTTGGCATTGGCGACGGCAACGGAATTGGGAACGGCATCGATCATGGGCAGGTCGTTATCGGAATCGCCGAATACGGCCACCTCGTCGGACGTCAGGCCCAAAGCGCGCGCCAGCTCCAGCGCAGCACAGCCCTTGTCCCAACCGGCCGGGAGAATATCGAATAGGCGCACGCGGTTGTTGGGAAACACAAGCGAGAGCTCCGGCACCTCGGCGGCAACGCGCTCGCGTAGCTCCGCGAGCTCCTCACGCGAACGGGCGCTCCAGATATTCGCCTTATATACCGGACCCTCATCAATCGTCGGCCGACACGGGGCTTCTTCGCCTTTGAGCCACGCATTGCCGCCCGACTCCATAGCGCGGCGCACGCGCTCAGAATCGCGCGTCACGCAATAGGCATCGTTATCCCAAAAGTCATCGCCTAAGCTGTAGACCTTCAGATACGTATCGTCGGTTTCTTCTTCCAGATAGGCGGCAAGACGCATGAGTGCGTCGTTATCGGTCGCGCGCGAGGCAGCCACTTCGCCATCGACAAACATAACCTGGCCGTTGCAGAATGCGCCGGTCGAAAAACACTCGGAACGGTTTTTGAACATCCAGCCCATCGCGGACGGTTGACGACCCGAAACCGGGCCAAAGTGCAGACCCGCCGCCTGCATGGCATGAATACCCTCAATGGCATAGTCGCTGGCGCCGTCATGCCCAGCCGGGATCAGTGTATCGTCCATATCGGTCAGCACGAGTTTGATCATAGAGTCCCCCATTCGGTTCAACCCCATTTATTGTACCGATGCGCTAGTATAGGGAACAACAGATTCGATGCAGGAGTGCCGGCGGTGCAAACCACAAGGCTGAGAGGGCATGGGGCCCAATCCTTTGAACCTGTCAGTTAATGCTGGCGTAGGGAGCATGCCGCCTTTTTAGGGCCGCTGTCTATGCACAGCGCCCCTTTTCTATGCCAAGGAGGCATGTGCAGTGATCGATTCGGAACAGCTTAAGCAACAAGTGGTCAAGGCCGTGGAGGAGATTCGCGCCACCAACCCGATGGCAGGCTCCATCACCAATACGGTGACGATTGACTTTGTCGCCAACGCGCAGCTCGCCGTGGGCGGTTCGGCCGCTATGGTCTATCTTCCCGACGAGGGCGAGGCACTTGTTGCCGGCGGCGGCGCCATCTATCTGAACATGGGAACGCTCTTCCCCATCTACGAGCAGACGATCCCCCGCGCGGCCAAGGCGGCACACGACGCCGGCAAGCCCTGGGTGCTCGATCCGGTGGGCCTGGGCATCGGCAGCTTGCGCACCCAACTGGTAAGCGAACTCAAGCAGTACAAGCCCGCCATCGTGCGCGGCAACGCCTCCGAGATCATCGCTCTCGCCGGCCTGTGGGGTCTTGAGGGCGAGGCGGCCGATCTGAGCCGCGTGCGCGGTGTCGATACCACCGACACGGTCGACGCCGCCCGCGATGCCGCCGTGGCACTCGCCCGCTACACAGGCGGTGCCGCAGTGGTTTCGGGCGAAGTCGACCTGATTACCGACGGCACGACCGTTGCCAAGTC
>CABMPS010000085.1 GCA_902388545.1 uncultured Collinsella sp. | reverse complement strand
AGCGCGGGCTCGCGGTGTTTGTGATGGAGCCGCTGCTGGGCGGGCGTTTGGCGGGCAAGCTGCCGCCACGGGCCCGCGCTGTGCTCGATAGTGCCCGCGACCCGCATTTGCGCACTCCTGTCGCCTGGGGTCTTTCGTGGGTGTGGAATCATCCTCAGGTGACGATGCTGCTTTCGGGTATGACCGATACCGCGCAGGTGGACGAGAATTCGTCACTGGCAGACCTCGCGTTGCCGAATTCGATGACTGCCAACCAGCTCGACACGATTGCGCGCGTGTTGATGGAGTTTGAGAAATCGAACCGTGTGCCCTGCACGGGATGTGGCTACTGCATGCCATGTCCCAAGGGTATCAACATTCCCGGCTGCTTTGCCGCCTACAACGCGAGCTATGCGCACAGCTGGTTTACGGGGCTGTCGCAATACTTTACGGCGAGTGCGGTGCGGACGAACGAGCCCAAGCTGGTGAGCAATTGCGTCAAGTGCGGCAAATGCGCACGTCACTGCCCGCAGCACATCGATATTCCCGAGCGTCTCGACGATGTGCGCCGACGTTTCCAGCCTGGCCCCGTAACGGCTGCGCTTAAAGCCTTTTGCAAAACGCGCCCCTCATGACCCTTTTATAACTTGCGGTGGAATACGGTCTGTTTGCGCCAAAATAAGGCACCAATAGACCGTATTTCACCGCAACTGATGAGGGGGAGTTGGAGATGCTAACGATCGGGTGTCATCTTTCGACGACGAAGGGCTATCGGGCAATGGGGGAGACGGCGCTATCCATTGGCGCCAATACCTTTGCATTCTTCACGCGCAACCCGCGTGGTGGCAAGGCAAAAGACCTTGATATGGATGACGTGGCGGCTCTGCGCGAGCTTATGGCGCAAAACGACTTCGGTCCGCTCGTGGCTCATGCCCCGTATACCTATAACCCCTGTTCGGCTAAAGAGCGGGCGCGCGAGTTTGCCTTGGAGGCAATGGCCGAGGACTTGCAGCGTCTGGAAGCGCTGCCCGGCAATTACTACAACTTCCATCCCGGTGCGCATGTGGGACAGGGGGCAGACGCCGGCATTCAGATGATTGTCGACACGCTGTGCCAGGTGATGTTTGAGGGACAGCAGACGACGGTGTTGCTCGAGACCATGGCGGGCAAGGGCACCGAGGTGGGCCGTAGCTTTGAAGAGCTGGCGTGCATTATCGAGGGCGTTGCCGCCAAGTGCCCAGAGCTGTCCGATAAGCTGGGCGTTTGTTTGGACACCTGTCATGTGAGCGATGCCGGCTACGACATCATCCATGATCTGGACGGCGTACTCGACGAGTTCGACCGCGTGGTGGGCATCGATCGCCTGCATGCCGTACACATCAACGATTCAAAGAATCCCTGTGGCGCCCATAAAGATCGTCACGAGTGCATCGGCAAGGGATACCTTGGCAGCGAGGAGTTTGGCGCCGGTATGCAGGTTATGCAGAATATTGTATCGAATAGCCGTTTGCGTGCACTGCCGTTCATTTTGGAGACACCGAACGAACTTGCAGGTTATGCAGCTGAAATCAAACTATTAAAGTCATTGCAGCAGTAATAACTGTCACAAAGTGGAATGCTTCATTCACGTTATGGATTTGTTTCAATCAGTTTTCTAATTGCAGATTCTTACAAGCGGGTGCATAATAGCCCTCAGTTTTTGCAGACCTCTGAATCACGTGGGGTCATTGGAAGGAGACTGATCATGAAGCTTAAGAAGCTTGGCGCATTTGCCGCCACGGGTGCCATGGCACTCGCTCTTGCACTGACGGGTTGCGGCTCGTCCAACGCCACCTCTGGTTCCGATGCCGGTTCCAGCAGCTCTGACGACGCGAAGGTCGAGAAGGTTGATGGCTCCAAGGAGTACGCGCTCGTCAAGGACGGTACGCTGACCGTCGGCACCTCTGCCGAGTACGCTCCGTTTGAGTACAAGGACGACAACGGCGACTACCAGGGCTTTGACCTTGAGCTCATCAAGGCTATCGGCGACAAGCTGGGCCTGGATGTCGAGTATGTCAACAATGACTTTGACACGCTGGTTCCGGGCGTCGCTTCGGGCGCCAAGTATGACGTTTCCATCGCGGCTATCACCGACACGCCCGAGCGTGAGAAGGAAGTCACTTTCTCTGATTCCTACTACATGGACGATCAGGCTATCGTGACCAAGGTCGATAACACCGACATCACGGCCGACAACTACAGCGAGAAGCTCAACAACGCCGACGCTACCATCATCGTCCAGTCTGGCTCGACCGCCGAGGCCTTTGCCCAGGAGAACTTCCCCAAGGCCAAGATTGTTCCCTACAAGGACGCCACCGAGTGCTTCAGCGCCCTGCAGTCCGATAAGGGTGACGCCGTGGTGACCAACCGCTCCGTCGCCAGCCAGCTGACCGCCGAGCAGTTCAACACCTGCCAGACCATCAAGCAGATCAGCACCGGCGAGGAGTACGCCATCGCCATCAACCAGGGCAACACTAAGCTCAAGGACGACGTCAACCAGGCCATCAAGGACCTGACCGATGACGGTACCGTTGACACCCTTATGGCTAAGTACAACATCAAGTAAAATAGCTACTTGATTGCACGCGGGCCCTTTCCGTTTTGGCGGAGAGGGCCTTTGCGTTTCTCTTGACGGAGAGCGTTTCCGTCTCGTTTTGCCGGCAACTTCTACGATAGGAGCCACCTTGTCTCGACTGAACAAAGGGGCCGCTGAGCAGCGTTTTCCACTGCCCGTCTTGCTCCAAAAGCTAGCCTGCGTCATGGCCGTGGCGCTCGCGCTGGTGTGCGCGGGGGCATATGCGCCCACGACCGCCCAGGCGCTTGAGACCGCAAAGATTACCGCCCGACCCAACACCGGTTCGGGCAGCGATGTGGTCGGCGGCACCGAGACGCGCATTACCTGGGAAGTTCAGGCCGATGCCGACGAGGAGCTGAGCGGTCTTTCTTTGACGTTTGTCGACGGCACGACGTTTGGTACCGATGACACGCGATTGACGATGCTCTCGGGCGAGGACCTCATGGATCGTACGCCCATGAAACCCACGTGCAAGGCTGACGGCCAGACGCTCAAGATTGACTTTGGCGAGACGGCGCCTGCCGGCGGCTTTTTCCGTGTCGAGGTTTACGGCGTGACCTTCCCCGTCGAGGGCGGCGATGAGGCCTTTAGCGGCACCTATACGCTCGCCGACGGGTCGACCAAGAAGATCTCCAAGATTCCGTCGGTGGAGATCAAGGGCGTGACGGCCTTCGATAACTTCCTGGCCGACCTTAAGGAGCAGCCGTGGGTCGAGGCATGGAATTCCAACATGTTCCTTCGCCTGTTCCTGAACCCGGTCATTTTGGTTCAGAGCCTGCCGATCGTCTTCAAAGGCTTCCTCATGTCGCTCTCGATCGTGCTCGTGGCATTTCCGTTGGCCATTCCCTTTGGCTTTGCCTTGTCACTCATGCGCATCTCCAAGTCGCGCATCCTGCGTTGCCTTGCCGGCATCTATGTGAATATCATCCGCGGTACGCCGGCGTTCCTGCAGATCTACATCGCGTTCTTTGGCCTGCCGCTGGCCGGCGTCAAGGTTGACGATTATGTGCTGGGCGTCATCGTCATGGCCATGAACTCGTCCGCCTACCTGTGCGAGATCTTCCGCGCCGGTATTCAGTCGATCCCCAAGGGCCAAAACGAGGCCGCGCGCTCGCTGGGCATGAACGCCTTCCAGACGCTGCTCTACGTTATGATTCCGCAGACGTTCCGCAATGTCCTGCCTACGCTGACCAGCGAGTTTATCCTGCTTTACAAGGATACGTCGCTGCTCGCGGCCGTGGGCGTGGTCGAGATCGTCATGAACGCCCGTACCATCGTGGCCACGACGGGTTCCATTACGCCGTATGTGGTTGCCGCGCTGTTCTATCTGGTCATCACCCTGCCGCTTGCTCGCTTGGTGAGCGGTCTTGAGGCGAGGCTTCTGGGGACGGCCGAAACCAAGAAGAAGCGTCCCGCCAAGAGCGCTGGACAGGTCGTCGCGACGACCGCCGACCACATCGCCGGTCTGTAAGGAGGTCCTATCATGAGCGAAACCAATAACTCGAACGAGGTCGTCGTCAGCATCAAGAATCTCCAGAAGGCCTTTGGCGACAACGTGGTCCTGCGCGATATCGATCTGGATGTGCACAAGGGTGAGGTCGTTGTGGTCTTGGGCCCCTCGGGCTCGGGCAAGTCGACGATGCTTCGCTGCATCAATCGTTTGGAGCATCCCACGAGTGGCTCGATTATCGTTGAGGGCGTGGATGTGTGCGCCAAGGGTGTCGACCTCAACAAAGTGCGTACGCACCTGGGCATGGTCTTTCAGCAGTTCAACCTGTTCCCGCACCTGTCGGTCAAAAAGAACGTCATGCTTGCGCAGCAAAAGGTGCTCAAGCGCAGCAAGGAAGAGGCCGAGAAGATCGCCGTCGAGGAGCTCACCAAGGTCGGTCTGGCCGAGCGCATCGATTTTATGCCGAGTCAGCTTTCGGGCGGTCAGCAGCAGCGCGTGGCCATCGCCCGCGCCCTGTCGATGAATCCACACGTGATGCTCTTTGACGAGGCCACGTCGGCGCTTGACCCCGAGCTTGTCCGCGACGTCCTGGGCGTCATGCGCGACCTGGCACGTGACGGTATGACCATGATCGTGGTGACCCACGAGATGGGCTTTGCCCGCGATGTCGCCGACCGCGTCGTCTTTATGGACGGCGGCGTCATTGTGGAAGAGGGTACGCCGAGCGAGGTCTTCGACCACCCCAAGAGCGAGCGCACCAAGGCGTTCTTGGGCAATATCTCGTAGCTGGTTCATGCGGCTGGCATTACAGAAAACGGGGCTGGACATGAATCCAGTCCCGTTTTTTGTTGGGATGTCGATAATGTAGCGTGAGCCCCTTCTGTCGGGCTCGGTGGTGCTGCTAGGCCAGCTCGGCGCCAAGGGCACGGCAGGCCGCCTCGCCCTCATCGTCGGGCGCATCGTAGCAAATGACGGAGTCCACGACGTTGACTCCGGCCTCGTCGGCGTCGGCCTTCCAGTTGTCCATCCACTCGCCCTCGGCCCACGAATAGGAGCCAAAGAGGACGACCTTCTTGTCGCCGAGGGTCTCCTTGACCTCGTCCCACATAGGCTGAAACTCGTCATACTCAAGCTCCTCGGAGCCCATGGCGGGGCAGCCGAAGGCGAAGGCATCATATTCGGCGGCCTTGTCGGCAGAGAAGTCGGCGCAGGGGATGACCTCAGTCTCGGCCCCCGCGGACGTGGCGCTTTCGGCGACGAGGTTTGCCATGGCCTCGGTATTGCCCGTGCCGCTCCAGTAGACGACGGCGATCTTGCTCATGTTTTGTCCTTTCGGTCGTGCGGCGCTTGCCGCGGCTTGTACGTTCTATCGGGTTGCCTGGGCAAGTTGCGCCAGGCTGCAGCCCTGCTGATAGATAAAAGTGAAGTATTGGGTGCAGGCACGGTAGGCATCAAACGTCGCAAGCGCCTGCTCGACATTTGCGTAGACCTTCCAGGCCCCAAAGACCTTGTAGTTCTCGCCGCGCTGGACGATAAATTCGTGCACGTCGTCGTAGGGATATCCAAGGAAGTAGCCTATTTCGTGCGGAAACTCGCAGGTGCAGTCTTTGCTGCAGCTAGCTTGCTGGGGTAGTGCGCATCGAGTCTGGCTGCAGGCGCATTCCGCGACGTTATTGCTCGCGAGCGTGATGCGTGATGCCAAATGCACAAGGCATGCCGAAAGGTCTCTCGTGTCGTAGCCTTCCGAGGTGAGCGCCGTTTGGACGCGAGGGTCTGCGAAATAGGTGGTGAGGCTTTTGGCTCGGTACGCGTACACGAGCGCTCCGCAGGGCCGCCAGACCAAAACACTCAGGTGGATGCCGAGCGGGTCAAGCTCGCGATTGCACTGGGCGATAACGTTGAGCAGGCGTGCTCGGCGTTCTGCAATGGTTTCGGTTGTGGTCGAGCCGTCCCCGTGGGCGTAGGTGCCTGGATAGGTAAAGAGCGATGCCGGCTTGATGCCCGCGAGCGTGGGAGAGCAGTTGCGCACGACTGCCGCCTGAAACGTTGGGATGTCTATGGTTCGAGTCACGGCGCTCCTTACGGATCTAAACTGTTAGCCTAGGAAAACTTATACACGAAAGTAAGCCATGGTCAACAAAAAAGTTTGAAGAGGGAAACTAATTGACCGAACAGACATGATTTTGGGTTAAGATGGGGGCACCCCATGGGGGTATCTAGATAGTGCTACTTGAAAGGGGAGCGCATGAGTGACTTGCTCAACCCTGCGAATCTCATCGTGCTGGCCGTCATTGCCGTCGGCATGTTTTTTGGACTGCGTCGCATTGCCGCTTCGACACACGGGAAGAGTTGCTGCAGCGATGGTACGAGCGGCAAGAAGGCCAAAAAGGTTGTTGTGGTGGATACCGATGCGTCACACTATCCCTATAGCGATGAGCTGCTCATCGGCGGCATGAACTGTGACGGCTGCGCTCAGAACGTAGCCAATGCCCTCAATGCGCTGGATGGCGTGTGGGCAACGGTGACGTATGCGGACCACACGGCACGCGTGCGCTCTAAGCAGCCGGTTGATCGTGGTGTCCTCGAGACGGCCGTGAAAGACGCGGGCTACTACGTCATGACGCTGTAAGCGCCGCCCTGGATGCGCTTCCTTGGCTAGGCTCGTCCGCGCAGTTCGATGTCTTGGATGTCGTCGAAGTCGATGGCGATGTCTCGGAGCTTGAGGAGCTTGAAGGCGGGGAGCGCCTCGTCGAGGATGCCGGTGCGGCTGCGATAGCCGTATGTATCGTAATAGGTGACACGAACCAAGTCGCCACGTTTGAGACCCTCGAGCTTTTTAGAAAGTACGAGGGCTTTTTCTTCCGTGAGCTCACGTTTTGACTCGACGGTGATTTCCTGCTTGCGCACGAGTTCGTAGTATCCCGTGAGGGCGGCAAAGGGCATAAACTGTGCGGCGCGGTTGGCGCGCACGGCACCGTTGGCAGTGAGGTTGGGGTCGGCGGCGCGACGTCTGCCCTCGGGGTCCGCCAGGCGCTCGAAGGCGGTCGGCGGGCGCACGGGCTGCTGCTTGGGTTTAGGCACGATGTCCTCCAACTTGGCCGTTGCGTTCGCGCGCGGTGGCGCCGGCGGTAAAGCTTAATCCCTTGACGAGCGCGTTCTTGCCGTACTTGCCTTTCACGGCCAGGACGGCGCGCGCCAGGTCGCGCTCGCGCTCATCGGCCTCGATATCGCTGAACAGATCGATGGTGGCAAATTCCTCGGGCACAAGATTGCCAAATCCCAGGTTGATGCGCTTGACCGGTCGTTTGGGATCGACCGTTTGTGCCCAAAGGTCATCGAAATACCCCATGATTTTCTTAAACGAATTAGTGCGCTCGGGCAGCTTTCGCGAGGCGTTGGAGTGCGCAAAGAGTGCGGTATAGCCACCACGCGGTTTGCCGCCATGCTCTCCCACAAAGATGCCATCGATTGCCTGCGCTTCGCGCACCAGGCGACGCCTTTCGTCATCGCGCTGGACGGGCTTGGGAGCACGGGGCGCGAGCTCGGGGCCGTCGGTCGCTGCGGGCTCGATGCCCGAGGTACTCGAGCGCAAGTGTCCGCAGCCGTCTATATACTGCGCCGTGCCGCTGGCGTTGAGCCGGCGTATGTCGGCGCGCTCGCTCGCGTAGCCCACAAAGAGCGAGATGCTGTCGCAGACCACGTGCTTATCGACTAGATCCAACACGGCGTTGTCGACCATTTCGCGCAAGACGGTGTAGGCCTGCTCGTAGGCATAGCCCTTCGAGAGCACCTGTCCTGTGGTGGTCGAGGTCGCTTGCGGGCGATAGGCTTGGATATCGGCGATGGTTGTCG
>CABMPS010000084.1 GCA_902388545.1 uncultured Collinsella sp. | reverse complement strand
GCCGCCAGCGACCTCGACCGCTTTAACGCCCTGGCCAAGCTCGTGGCCGAGAAGGCGCGCACCGTTGCCACCAAGAGTGATGCCCGTGTGACCGCCGAGGGCAAGAAGCGCGTGTACTACTTCTCGATCGAGTTTTTGATCGGCCGACTGCTCGACAACTACCTGCTCAACTTTGGCGTGCGCGACATGGTCGCCGAGGCGCTCGACGACATGGGCTTCGACCTGTCCGTCATCGAGAACCAGGAGCCCGATCCGGCCCTGGGCAACGGTGGCCTGGGTCGTCTGGCCGCTTGCTTCTTGGATTCCATGGCAGCCGAGGGCATTGCCGGCTACGGCAACGGCATGCGCTACCGTTACGGCCTGTTTAAGCAGGAGATCGTCAACGGCAGCCAGGTTGAGGCCACCGACGAGTGGCTCACCCACGGCTATCCCTGGGAGGTCCGCCGTCAGGACAAGGCCGTGACCATCAAGTTTGGTGGCCGCGTTGAGGGCTTTGAGGAGGACGGCCGCACGTTCTATCGCACGGTGGACACGCAGGACATCCTGGCCGTCCCCTACGATATCCCCGTTGTGGGCTATGCCGGCGAGACCGTCAACAAGCTGCGCGTCTGGGCCGCCGAGCCGGTCGAGGAGCACTTCGATCTGGAGGCCTTCAACCGCGGTGACTACGCCCTGGCCGATGCCGAGCGCGCCGAGGCCGAGGCCATCAGCGCCATCCTCTACCCCAACGACGCCGGCGAGCACGGCCGTCTGCTGCGCCTAAAGCAGGAGTACCTGTTTGTTTCGGCCGGCATCTACAGCCTGCTCGACACCTTTGAGAAGGAGCACGGCGAAAACTGGGAGCTGCTGCCGCAGTTTGTAGCCATCCACACCAACGATACCCACCCTGCCATGTGCGGCCCCGAGCTCATGCGCATCCTCATCGACGAGAAGAAGCTCGAGTGGGATGACGCCTGGAACATCGTGACGCAGGTCGTGAGCTACACCAACCACACCATCCTGCCCGAGGCCTTGGAGAAGTGGCCTATCGGCACGTTCTCCAAGCTCCTCCCCCGCGTGTACCAGATCATCGACGAGATCAGCCGTCGTTGGCACGAGTCGTTCGACACCACGAAGGAGGGCTGGCAGGAGCGTCTGCGCCAGACCGCCATCCTGTGGGACGGCGAGATTCGCATGGCCAACCTGTCTGTGATCTGCAGCCACAGCGTCAACGGCGTGGCCAAGATCCATTCCGACATCATCAAGAACATCGTGCTCAAGGACTTCTATGCCCTGACGCCCGAGAAGTTCAACAACAAGACCAACGGCATCTCGCACCGTCGCTTCTTTGCCGAGGCCAACCCCACCTACGCCAAGCTCGTGACCGAGGCCATTGGCGATGGCTGGCTCAAAGACGCCTTTGAGCTTGAGAAACTCAAGGAGTTTAAGGACGACACCGAGTTCCTGAAGGCCGTTGGTGCCTCCAAGCGCGCTAACAAGGAGCGCCTGGCCGCCTACGTCAAGGCCGAGACCGGTCTGGTTATCGACCCCAACACCGTCTTCGATGTCCAGGTAAAGCGCTTCCACGCCTACAAGCGCCAGCTCATGAACATCATGAAGGTGATGGACATCTACAACCGTCGCATCGCCGATCCCAACTTCCACGTGACGCCGACGACCTTTATCTTTAGCGGCAAGGCTGCCTCGAGCTACACCTTTGCCAAGGAGACCATCCGCCTCATCAACTCCGTTGCCGACGTCATCAACAACGACGCCCGCGTCAACGAGGTCATGAAGGTCTGCTTTATCCCCAACTTCCGTGTGAGCAACGCTCAGCTCATCTACCCAGCCGCCGAGATCTCGGAGCAGATCTCCACGGCCGGCAAGGAGGCCTCGGGCACGTCCAACATGAAGCTCATGATGAACGGCGCCATTACGCTGGGCACCCTCGACGGCGCCAACATCGAGATCGCCGACCTGGCCGGCCGCGAGAACGAGGCCATCTTTGGCCTGACCGCACCCGAGGTCGAGCAGCTCTGGGCATCCAACAGCTACTTTGCGTGGGATACCCTCAACGGCGATCGCGAGCGTCTGGGTCGCGTTATGGAAGAGCTCAAGGACAACACCTTTGCGGGTCTTTCGGGCAACTTCGAGAGCATCTACAACGAGCTCATGAACAACAACGACCCCGATCTGGTCATGGCAGACTTCCGCAGCTACGTCGACGCCTGGGAGAAGCTCACGAACAGCTACGGCGACCAGGAGACCTGGAACCGCAAGGCCCTGCTCAACACCGCCTCCTCGGGCTGGTTCTCGAGCGACCGCACCATTCGCGAGTACCGCGACGAGATCTGGCACGCGTAAAGGCGCGCGAGCTCCCTTTGCCGTACGGCATTACTCGACGGGCGTGACAGAGCGCCGCGCCCGCCGCTAATGGGTTAGGAACATCGATGACAGAAGGAGAAATCGATGAGTAAGAAAGAATGCATCGCGATGCTCCTCGCAGGAGGACAGGGCAGCCGATTGGGGGCACTCACCCAAAAGATCGCTAAGCCGGCGGTTAGCTTTGGTGGCAAGTTCCGCATTATCGACTTTTCGCTGTCCAACTGCTCCAACTCGGGCATCGACACGGTGGGCGTTCTGACGCAGTACCGTCCCTACCTGCTGCATGCCTACGTGGGATCCGGCGAGGCGTGGGATCTGGACAGCCGCGACGGCGGCGTGTCGATCCTGCCGCCGTACGAGACGCAGACCGGCGGCGCCTGGTATGCGGGCACGGCCGACGCCATTACGCAGAACCTCGACTACATCAAGGCCAACGACCCCAAGTACGTCCTGATTCTTTCGGGCGATCACCTGTATCGCATGGACTACCGCAAGATGCTCAAGACGCACATTGAGAACAACGCCGACCTCACGGTGAGCGTTATGCCCGTGCCGTGGGAGGAGGCCAGCCGCTTTGGCATCCTGACCACCGACCCCGAAGACGGCCGCATCACCAAGTTCACCGAGAAGCCCGAGAAGCCCGATTCGAACCTCGCGTCCATGGGCATCTACATCTTCTCGGCCGACGTGCTGATCGAGGCGCTCGAGGAGGACGCTCTGGACCAGCGCTCGAGCCACGACTTTGGCAAGGACATCATCCCCAAGCTGCTCGGTGAGAACAAGCGCCTGTACAGCTACGAGTTCCACGGCTTCTGGAAGGACGTCGGCACCATCGCCAGCTTCCATGAGACCTCGATGGACCTGCTGGGTAACAACCCCGAGTTCGATCTGTTCGACAAGTACTTCCCCATCATGTCCAACATCACCACGCGTCCGCCGCACTACATTGGCCCGGACGGTCGCCTAGACGACTGCCTGGTCTCCAATGGCTGCAAGATCTACGGCACCGCTCGCCACTCGATCCTTTCGACCGATGTCATCATCGAGGAGCGCGCCGTGGTCGAGGACTCCGTGCTGCTGCCGGGTGCGCATGTTAAGAGCGGCGCGCACATCTGCCGCGCTATTTTGGGCGAGAACTCCACGGTCGAAGAGGGCGTGAAGCTCGGCTCTGTCGATACCACCAAGGATACGGCCGTCGTTGGAAATGACGTCGTTATCGGGAAGGGGGAATGATCCGATGATCAATCGCAAGGCCATCGGTTATATCACCGCTAACTACTCTTCGACCTACGGCAGCGTGCTGCTCAAGGACCGCCCCATCGCGTCCGTTCCGTTTTTGGGCCGCTACCGCCTGATCGACTTTCCGCTGTCCAACATGATGAATGCCGGCATCAAGACCGTCGGCGTCGTCATGCCGGGTAACTACCGTTCGCTGATCGACCACGTGGGCTCGGGCAAGGACTGGGGTCTTGACCGCAAGAAGGGCGGCCTGTTCATGGTGCCCGGCAACGCATATGGCACCACCAAGGGCGGCATGCGCTTCCTGCTGCGCGACATCATCTCCAACAAGACGCTGTTCCAGCGCTCGGAGAAGCCCTATGTCGTGATGATGGGCACCAACATCATCTTTAACATGGACCTCAACACGGTCATCGAGGCGCACGAGAACTCCGGTGCCCAGATGACCGTGGTGTACTGCAAGGCCACGCGCAACGTCGATGACGAGACCAAGCTCGAGATTAACGAGAACGGCCGCTTGACGGGCGTCAGCGCCGGCGTCGTGTACGGCGACAACGCCTCTATGGACTGCTGCATCGTCAACCGCGAGACGCTGCTCGAGATTATCGACCACTACCAGGCCGCCGACTATCTGGACCTGCTCGAGGCACTCCAGGGCGATTTTGGCAACATCGACGTGTGCAGCTACGAGTACAAGGGCGAGGTCGTGGGCGTGTTTAGCGAGAAGTCGCTGTATCGCCGCAGCATGGACCTGCTCGACCAGACCGTGGCCGATCAGCTCTTTGACCCCGAGCGCCCGATCCTGACCAAGGCTCACGACGTGCCGCCTTCGCGCTATGCGACCGGCAGCCACGCGTGCAACTCGATCATCTCAGCCGGCTGCATCATCAAGGGCACCGTGCGCAACTCGATCCTGTCGCGCGGCGTCGTGGTCGAGGAAGGCGCTTCGGTGACCAACTCGATCATCAACCAGAGCTGCATCATCAAGAGCGGCGCACGCGTTGAGAACGCCATCCTGGACAAGAACAACGTGGTCCCCACCAACACCGAGCTTCGCGGCACGCCCGAGAACATCCTGGTGCTGGGCAAGGCTCCATTAACTTCCGACACCACCATCGTACGTTAACGTTGGCACCGCAACATCGCTCGTAACATGTAGAATAGCCGCCCGGTTAGCGCCAGGCGGCTATTCTCGAATTGCAACATGGGAGACAATATGGCAGATTCCAGCAAAAAGATGCAGATCGTGTTTGCCTCGGCCGAGTGCGCACCGTTTGTAAAGACCGGTGGCCTGGGCGACGTGGCGGGCTCGCTGCCCGCGGCGCTTGTGCGCGCCGGCGCCGAGGTCATCGTCATGGTGCCCAAGTACGCCACCATCAAGGACGAGTACAAGGCGCAGATGGAGCACTTCTCCGACTTTTACGTGAGCCTGGGCTGGCGCAATGAGTACTGCGGACTCGAGAAGCTCGAGCACGACGGCGTCACCTATATGTTCATCGACAACGAGCGCTACTTTGCGCGCGACTATCCGTACGGCTTCTTTGATGACGGTGAGCGCTTCGCGTTTTTCTCCAAGGCCATCACCGAGAGTCTGCAGCACCTGCCGGCCGGTTTTGAGTGTGACATCCTGCACTGCAATGACTGGCAGACGGCACTGGCGCCCGTGTTTTTGCGCGAGTTTTACCAGGGCCTGCCGCTGTACGACCGCGTCAAGACCGTATTCTCGATCCACAACGTGGCGTTCCAAGGCCAGTTTAGCGACACCGTGATGGAGGACATCCTGGGCGTGGCGCACATTCCGGCGGCCGCCTCGCAGCTGCGTTGCGACGCCTGCAGCATCAACTACATGCTGGGTGCCCTGCGCTATGCCGATGCCATCACCACGGTGAGCCCCACCTATGCCAACGAGATCCAGACGCCAGAGTTTGGCGAGGGTCTGGATGGCGTGCTGCGCGAGCGTTCGTACGCGCTGCAGGGCATCCTTAATGGCATTGATGTGGCAGGCTTTGACCCGGCGACCGACAAGCGCATTGCCGCCAACTACACCGTGGAGGACCGCTCCGGCAAGGCCGTGTGCAAGGCCAAGCTGCAGGAAGAGCTGGGGCTCGAGGTTCGCGACGACCGCCCGCTCATGGTGATGGTCACGCGCCTGACGCGCCAGAAGGGCATGGATCTGGTCATGTACGCGCTCGACCGCATTTTGGCCGGCGGCGTGCAGGTGGCGGTGCTGGGCACCGGCGACCGCGACTACGAGGACGGTCTGCGCTACTTCCAGGACAAGTACCCCGGTACCATGGCCGCACGCATCGAGTTCGATCCTGCGCTGTCGCAGCGCATGTATGCCGCCGCCGACATGTTCCTAATGCCTTCGAAGTTTGAGCCCTGCGGCCTGTCGCAGATCATCGCCATGCGCTACGGCACCCTGCCTATCGTGCGCGAGACCGGCGGCCTGAAAGACACTGTGATTCCGTATAACGAGTTTACCGGCGAAGGCACGGGCTTCTCGTTTACCAACTTTAACGGCGACGAGATGGGCGACGCCGTGTTCCGCGCGGCGCGTCTGTTCTGGGATAAACGCGACGCCTGGAACCAGCTGGTAACGCAGGCCATGAGCCAGGACTTTAGCTGGACGCGCTCGGCCGATAAGTATCTGGACCTGTACTTCTTTATGCACCCGGAGATCGAGCGCCCGGTGGCTGTTGTCGACGAGCCTGAGGCTGTTGCTGAGCCGGTGGCCGCTGAGGAGCCCAAGGCCGAAGAGAAGCCGGTTGAAGCTGAGCCCGTTACGGCCGAGTCTGAGGTGAAGGCTGAGGCTGCTCCTGAGGCAGAGTCCGAGGTCAAGCCAGCTGCAAAGCCTGCAGCTAAGAAGACCACGACTCGTAAGACGACGGCTAAGAAGGCCACAGAGGCCAAGGCGACGGCAACCAAGACCACCGCTGTCAAGACAACGACCTCGCGCAAGCGCACCACCGCAGCTGCCAAGAAGGCCGCCGAAGCCGAGGCTGCTCCCGAGGTAAAGGCCGACGCCGTCGAGGCTAAGGCTGCGGCAAAGGCACCGGCCAAGGCCGCTACCAAGAAGACGACCGCGACCGCCAAGAAGGCAACAGCTGCCAAGAAGACCACAACAACGAAATCGACGACCACGAAGGCCGCCACAACCAAGGCAGCCACAAAGCCGGCCGCCAAAGTCGAGGAGACGCCCGCCGAATCCAGGGCCAAGGTAACCGTCGAGGCCAAGCCGGCCGCCAAGACCACCACGCGCAAGCGCGCAACGACGACGGCCAAGAAGTCCACGACCAAGGCTGCTGCTCCCAAAGCGGAGGCTAAGGTCGAGGACAAGACCGCACTAAAGGCCAAGCCTGAGCCGAAGGCAGCCGAGGTCAAGCCCGCTGCCGCTAAAGAGGAGCCCAAGGCCGAGGTAAAGGCCAAGCCCGAGCCCGCCAAGAAGGCCCCGGTCTCCCCCGTCGCCGCGACCGAGGAAAAGGCTCCGACCAAGAAGACCTCCGTCCGCAAGGCAACGGCCACCCGCAAGCGCCGCTAGTACGCAGACGATTCAAAACCTCATCAAACCCTAAGCAAGGGGCGCTCCAACTGGGTGCCCCTTCTCTGTAGGTAGTGGTAAAACGATTTTCTAGGACAACCGTTCGCCGATGGTAAACGGATGTTGTTTATACAGCCTGTGTACAACAGATATACTTACAACTTGTGCGTAAAGCCATGGCCCGCAGGCCGTGATTCTATTGAACTGGACCGTATTTATGAGATTGATACACAACAGCCGTCTTCCGCAGTTTCGCACTCCGTTTGGCGCTGTGACCACTGGAACTACCCTTTCGCTCTCCGTGATTCTGGAGGATGCCGACCCCAACCAGGCAACGCTTACGCTGCGCACCTGGGTCGATGAGATCGGTGAGTCTCGGTATCCCATGACGCACGAGGGCGACGGCATTTATACCGTAGAGCTTGAGTGTACCGAGTCCTGTCTTATCTGGTACAGCTTTATCTGCAATATCGAGGGCCAGCCCGAGGTCCGCTTGGGCGCACCGCAGGGTCGCACCGGTGGCGAGGGCGTAACTTACGACTACGCCGAGGTGCCGTCCTTCCAGATTACCGTCTATAAGCACCGCGAAGTGCGTCCCGAGTGGTACGAGCGTGGCATGGTCTACCAGATCTTCCCCGATCGCTACGCCCGAGATGAAAACTGGCGCGAGCGCACGCTGGCCGAGGTCGAAAAACCACGCAACGGAATCCAGCGCCGCATGGTCGAGGACTGGAACGAGCCGCCCGTGTACGAGCGCGCCGAAGACGGCTCC
>CABMPS010000083.1 GCA_902388545.1 uncultured Collinsella sp. | reverse complement strand
GTTGCGGGCTGGATGCTTCGTCCTGCTCCGGCATAAACGTGTTGTCCTGTTTTTGATCGTCCATGATGCCCTTAGCTCGTCATCAATATCGTGTATGCGCCCATTGTAAGCCAGCCGTCTAGTTTTGATGGGATTGCATACATTATTTAAGCCTTCGTTCAAATTCCGTTTATTAGACAAAACCTTAGTCAACCAGACTTAGATATGCTTATATCAATAGACTCAAAAAACTTTATAGTCGATGTATATATAAGAAGCGGCTGGGCATATATAACAGCGTCAAAAGAAGTTCCAGTCACCTAGAAGATGACTCGGCAGTCCTTAAAAGGAGTGGTAAACATGGCAAGCATGGTTCCTTATCGTTCGGTTTTTGGCGTTCGTCCTTCTGCTAGCTCGCTGTTCGATTTGTTTGATGATATGACCGATCTTGCAAACAACTCGATTGCTTCCAAGGCGTTCCCCGTTGATGTCGAGGACAAGGGCGATGGTTATGAGGTCAAGGCCTATCTGACCGGCGTCGCTAAGGATGATATCGACGTTGAGCTTAACGAGGGTCGCCTGTCGATTAGCGTGAACGTTGTGGAGGACGAGGAGAACGAGGGCAAGAACTTCCTGCAGAAGGAGTTTAGCTCGTACAGCGCGACGCGCGGCGTGTATCTGAAGGACGCTTCGAGCGAGGGCCTTTCGGCTAAGTATGCTGACGGCATCCTGACCGTTACGGTTCCCAAGATTGTCGAGAAGAAGAACGTTACGAAGATCTCCATCGACTAACGATGGCTCTGCTTCAATCGAGAGTATGAGTTAATGGGGGCTGGGAAGTGATTCCCAGCCCCCTTTGTTGTCTTGAGGGGCTATTGAATGGTTGTCGGTTGATACTGGCTTGCAGGGCGTATCGAGAGCTTCCGCGGCCCTTGAAGACGGGTGGCAGAACTGCCGAGTTCATCATCGAGACTTGCATCAAGCGCGTTGGCATAGCTTTTGACGGTAAGGCTTGGACGATTATTGTCCTGGCTGATGTGCATGGCGATGAGTTGTTCGGTGCGATCGGTAACAAGTTCGCGCGCGGCTTCGGCGGCCTGGTTGTTGGAGAGGTGCCCCTTTGTGGACAGGATGCGCTCCTGAAGAAAGCGGGGGTACGCTCCTTCGCGCAACATAGTTACATCGTGGTTACTTTCGAGCGCGAGAACTCGACAGTCTTTGAGGATGCCTATGGCCTTGCTCGATAACTCTCCGGTGTCGGTGGCAAACCCAATGGAATCATCGAGAGCATTAAATCGATAGCCGACAGGATTGATGACATCGTGCGATGTTGAGTAGGTTTGCACGTGGATGCCGGCAATGGGGAGCGTGTCGCCGGGGTCAAATTCCTCTACGGGCAGGTGCGCGAGGTTTTCTTTGCATGAAAGGGTATCCCTGCTGGCAAAGAGGGGACCATGCCAGTGCTTGCACCATACATCGAGCCCCTTGATATGGTCACCATGCTCATGGGTGATTACAAGAGCGGCGACGTCGTCTGCCGAGAGGCCAAGCTCCGCCATGCGTTTAAGTGTCTCGCGGCGGGACAGGCCGTTGTCGATCATGATGAGCCCCTGAGGCCCCTCGACGAGTGCGCAGTTGCCTTTTGAGCCGCTGCCGAGGATATGAAGGTGCAGGCGAGACATAAGATTCCAAAGGATACAATGAGTGCGGACGAATAGAGGAGGAAGCGAATGCCAACGGTATCTCAGCACTATGGACATCATGCCGCGCCGAGGACGGATAAGAGCGTCCTGGCAACGCGGCAGGCCGCTGCCCCCGTAGTGCTCATGGTATCAGGCGGTGCGGACTCGACGGCGCTGCTCCTTATGGCTTGCACATCAAAGCTGGATATCCAGGACGGGCGCGGCGTCGCTCCCATTGCGCGCGAGCGATTGCACGTGCTGCATGTAAACCATCATCTGCGCGGGGAGGCATCCGATGGCGACGAGGCCTTTGTACGTGACCTGTGCGCGCAATACGGCTTGCCGCTGTGTGTTGAGCATGCCTATTTTGATGACGAATCGGGCAATATCGAGGCTGCGGCTCGCGAGGTGCGCTATGCCGCGGCACGGAGATATGTTCGCGAACTTTGTGCCGAATCGGGCGCACCGCGGACGGCGGCTCGTATCTGTACCGCGCATACTTCGTCGGACCGCGCGGAAACATTTTTGATGAATGCCATTAAAGGGTCGGGTCCCGCGGGTCTATCGAGCATTCCGCGCCGTCGGAACATTGTGGTTCGCCCCTTGCTCGACCTCACGCACGATGAGCTCGTGAGCTATCTGCAGGTGCACGGTCAGCCATGGCGGGAAGATGAAAGCAACGAGGACGTTTCGTACCTGCGCAACTATGTACGCCATCGGGTGATGCCGGTGGTGGCACAGCGCAACGCGAGCGTCTGTAAGACGATTGGCGCCGCTTGCGAAATTCTGGGCGACGAAGACGCCTTTCTTTCCCAGCTTTCGGCACAGGCGTTTCGAAGCTGCCTGCGCAAGGAAGCGGCGGGCGCACTTGTGCTCGATGCGCGCCGTCTTGCCGCCGCTGAGGTTGTGATTGCACGGCGTATCGTGCGATTGGCGATTAAGCGCATCGATCCCGACGCGCGACCGGAGATGCGGCACGTGGAGCGCGTGCTCGCCTGCGTCGCTGCGGGCTCGGGCTCGGTTACGCTTCCTGCGGGAATTGATGCCCGTGTGGAGTTTGGCACGCTGGCGTTCAAGGCCCCGGCGGCGCGCGAGGGTTTAGTGGCCGATTGGATCTCCGTTCCCGGTCGTCTGCCGCTGGGGGCGGGGCATATGCTGGCAGCGGAGCCGATGGCTGTGGAGCCGGGGTGCGATATCGTGCACCGTGCCCGCGAGCTTGCTGCTGCCGGAAAGGTTGCGGCCTTGGTGGATGCGGCGGCCCTGGGGTTTGCCGACCGCGATAGCGAGCGGATGTTAGCCGGCTCGCGCGGGGAGATTCCCACCGAGGCACGATCGGCGCGCCTGTGGGTGGATAGCCCTGTGCCGGGAGACGTGATGTGCCCGTTGGGGATGAACGGCCGAAGCAAGAAAGTGTCAGACCTGTTGAACGAGGCGCGCATTCCTGTTTCAGACCGCTCTGGCGTACCCGTGGTAAGAACGGCTCCGGGAGGTGCCGTAGTATGGGTCGCGGGCGTTCGCGCGGACGAGCGTTTTAAATGCACGGCCGCAACGCGCGTGGCATATCTGCTTCGTGTGGTCGATGCGGAATAGCGCTTCGCGCCAGCTATTCTGTGCGACGTTGACGGTATTCCCGCGCTGATGGCGCACGTGCTGGTAAATATACCCCGTGCGCTGCTAGAATGTGTAGTTCGCGTCCATGCGGCGGTGCGTGGGCGATAAGCACAAGAAAGGGTTGTCATGGCTTCTCAACATCCGGATATCGAGAAGGTTCTGTTTACGCAGGAGGATATCGACGGTATCGTCTCTCGCCTAGGCGAGCAGATTACTCGCGACTACGCGGGTAAGGATCTGGTGCTGATTGCGGTCCTGCGCGGCGCCGTGGTCTTTATGGGCGACCTGATGCGCAAGATCGAGCTGCCGACCAACATCGATTTCATGGCTGTTTCGAGCTATGGCGACGGTGTGAAGTCCTCGGGCATCGTGCGTATCATTAAGGACCTGGATATCGACATCCGCGGTCGCGACGTGCTGATCGTCGAGGACATTCTGGACTCGGGCCTGACGCTCAAGTATCTGATGAAGAACCTCGAGAGCCGCAAGCCCGCCTCGCTGGAGGTTGCCGCCTTCCTGTGGAAGGACGTTGAGGACCGTACCTCGGCCGTCACGCCCAAGTATGTTGGAACCCATTGCCCCGATGCCTTTGTGGTGGGCTACGGCCTCGACTATGCCGAGCGCTATCGCAACCTTCCGTATCTGGGCATTTTGAAACCGGAGGTTTATTCGTAAGATGCCCGACGACCGTAACGATAACAATTCCCAGACTCCCCGGGAGCCTAAGATCCCGGGGATGCCCGGAGGCAAGAAGCCCACGCGTACGGGCTGGCTGTATTTTATTTTGGCTTGCGCGCTTCTGGGCTACGCCTTCTTTAACATGGGCTCCGGCTTTGCCAGCTCCAGCAATACCGTTAAGCTCGCGACGAGCGAGATGGTGAGCGCCATTAAGCAGGATCGCGTCGAAGATTTGACCTATACGGTTCAAGACGGAAGCGTGGCGGGTCATTACTGGAAGACGAAAAAGGACAAGGGTGATACGAGCGAGCTCAAGAGCTTCTCCTCGACCTATGTCGGCTCCGATTCGCTTGCCGAGCTTATGGCGGAGCACCCCGACACCAAGTACATCGTCAACACCAACGACCCCGATTTTTGGGGCGACTTGGCGATGAGTGTGCTGCCGACGATTGCCCTGATCGCCATCATGTTCTACTTTATGCGCCAGATGATGGGCGCCAATAATAGGAACATGCAGTTTGGCAAGACCAATGCCAAGACCAACGAGGCTACGCGTCCCAAGGTCAAGTTCGAGGACGTTGCCGGCGTGGACGAGGCAGTCGAGGAGCTCGAGGAGATCCGTGACTTTTTGAGCGATCCGGATCGCTATCGCAAGCTGGGCGCCAAGATCCCGCGTGGCGTGTTGCTGGTGGGCCCTCCGGGCACCGGTAAAACGTTGCTGGCCAAGGCCGTTGCCGGCGAGGCGGGCGTGCCGTTCTTTAGCATCTCGGGTTCCGACTTTGTCGAGATGTTCGTGGGTGTCGGCGCCAGCCGTGTGCGTGACCTCTTTAAGGAGGCCAAGTCTCAGGCTCCGTCAATCATCTTTATTGACGAGATCGATGCCGTGGGACGTCAGCGCGGAGCCGGTTTGGGCGGCGGCCACGACGAGCGCGAGCAGACGCTCAACCAGCTGCTGGTCGAGATGGACGGTTTTGAGGAAAGCGAGTCGGTCATCCTGATCGCCGCGACCAACCGCCCCGATATTCTGGACCCGGCATTGCTGCGCCCCGGTCGTTTTGATCGTCAAGTTACGGTCGACCGTCCGGACGTGAAGGGCCGCGAGCAGATCTTGCGCGTGCATGCCGAGAACAAGCCGATGGACGAGGACGTTAAGTTTGAGAAGCTCGCCCAGATGACCGTTGGCTTTACTGGTGCCGATTTGGCGAACCTGCTCAACGAGTCTGCGTTGCTGGCCGCTCGCCGTCATCGTTCCGTGATCTCGATGGACGAGGTCGAGGAGTCGATGGAGCGCGTGATTGCCGGACCGCAACGCAAGGGTCGCGTGATGACCGAGGCCGAGCGCACCACGATTGCCTACCATGAGGGCGGTCACGCTTTGGTGGGCCACATCCTGGAGCACTCCGATCCGGTTCATAAGATCTCGATCGTCAGCCGCGGTCAGGCCCTGGGCTACACACTGCAGCTTCCGCAGGAGGATCACTTCCTCAAGACCAAGAACGAGATGCTCGACGAGCTCGCCGTGTTCTTGGGCGGTCGCGTTGCCGAGGAGCTCATGTGCGACGACATCACGTCGGGCGCGAGCAACGATCTGGAGCGCGCGACCAAGATGGCGCGCGAGATGGTCACGCGCCTGGGCATGAGCGAGGAACTGGGTACGCAAGTGTTTGGTGAGGCGCAGCATCAGGTATTCCTTGGTCGCGATTACGCCGATCACCAGGATTACTCCGAGGAGACGGCGCGCCGCATCGATATCGAGGTTCAGCGCATTATGCGTGAGGCCCATCGTCGTGCGGTCGAGATCCTGGACGCCCGTCGCGATCAGCTCGATCTGATGGCGAAGGTGCTGCTTGAGCGCGAGACTGTCGAGGGCGATGCCGTGAATGCCCTGCTCGATAACGAGTGGGACGCCTACCTTGAGCGCGAGGGCGAAATCCTGGCGGCCAAGGAGGAGCGCAATGCCAAGGCGGCCGGCATGCCGACCAAGAAGCGCGCGCCTCGTATGAGCGAGGAAGAGCTGGCGGCTGATGCCGCGGCCTTTGCGCAGGCGGCCATGCAGGAGGATGCCGAAGCCGCATCCGATGATGCCGGTGATGGCAATGCTGCCAACGCTGACGGCAACACCGACGCCGACAAATAGTTCTTGTAGCGAAAGCCTCTGCGGGGAAACCTGTGGAGGCTTTTCTTTTGAGCGATATGTTGATTGGGGACAGACTTAAATGAGCGTTTTCACGCATTTAAGTCTGTCCCCAATCAACATTGCTGCGGCACTTTGCTCAGCTAAAGCGTACAATAGCGCCTATGCGAAAGGGGAACAGATGATCAATGAAACTATGTATGCTCGCGGTGCGGAAAGCTCCATCATCCGTGAGATCTTTAGCTATGGCCTTGAGCGCAAGGCACAGATCGGCGCGGAGAACGTATTCGATTTTTCGCTGGGTAACCCGAGCGTTCCGGCACCTGCCGCCGTGGCTGAGTCCATTAAGAAGGCCTTGGAGCTGCCGAGCGACCAGCTGCATGGATACACGCCTGCGCCGGGTCTGCCGCAATGTCGAGCAGCCGTCGCCGACTCGCTCAACCGTCGCTTTGGCACGAGCTATGAGGGCAAGGACGTCTTTATGACGGTGGGTGCCGCGGCTTCGCTCACCTGCACGCTCAATGCCGTTACGAACCCGGGCGATGAGGTTGTTGTTATCGCCCCGTACTTTCCGGAGTATCGCGTGTGGATTGAGAAGGCCGGCTGCACGTGTGTTGAGGCGCTCGCCGATGAAGATACGTTCCAGCTGAGCGTGAGTAACGTGCTCAAGGCGATTACCGATAAGACGGCTGCCGTCATCATCGACTCGCCCAACAATCCGACCGGTGCCGTGTATACACGCGACACGCTGACGCGACTGGCCAATGTTCTGCGCGAGGCCAACGCTCAGCGCGATCCCGAGAATCCGATTATGCTCATCTCTGATGAGCCGTATCGCGAGATTGTCTATGGCGCCGAGGTGCCTTGGGTGCCTTCGATCTACGAGCACACCATCGTGTGCTACTCGTATTCCAAGTCGCTTTCGCTACCGGGCGAGCGCGTCGGGTGGATCCTGGTTCCCAATACGAATCCTCAGGCAGCTCGTCTAATGCCCGCCGTTGCCGGTGCCGCCCGTACGCTGGGCTTCGTGTGTGCACCGGCGCTCTTCCAGCGTGTAATCATCGACTGCATTGATGAACCGAGCGATGTCGAGGCCTATGCTCGCAACCGCACCGCGCTTACCGATGCACTAGCGGAGTACGGCTACACCTATGTTGAGCCGGATGGCGCGTTCTACCTATGGGTGAAAGCGCTGGAGTCCGATGCGAATGCGTTCTGTGAGCGCGCGAAGAAGTATGAGCTGCTCGCGGTGCCTTCGGATAGCTTTGGCATGCCGGGCTGGTTCCGCCTGGGCTACTGCGTGAGCTATGAGACAATCGTCAACTCGCTGCCTGCCTGGAAGCAGCTGGCCGACGAATATCGTCGAAAGTAAAGCGCTCTGCTTACAATGTTTTACGTGAAACGGGGTTTGGTTTTAAGCCAGACCCCGTTGTCTATGCCGTTGTGTGATTGGGATGAAGCAGTTTTACGACTGCCGAAAGCTATGCGTACAATGAATATACGCGACGGCCATACTGGACAAGGAGACCCGATGCCCTACCTTCTTTCTTGTGATATTCATACTCATACGATGTTCTCTGCGCATGCGTACTCAACCATCGAGGAGAACATCTATTGGGCGGCGGAGCGCGGCCTTCAGGTGCTCGGTTCCGCCGATCATTTAAGCTCGATGGTTACGCCTTGTCCCAATGACCTGCGCAGTTTCCAATTCTTTATTAACCAGGATATCTGGCCGCGCATTTGGAGCGGCGTGCTGGTGCTGCGTGGTGCCGAGGCTGATATCGTTTCGCTGGACGGCAGCTTGTTTGGCGAAGACATTCCCGTTTCGCTCGATATCGCCGGCGATTCGTATAGTCGTGAGCATTCGCTGTTCGATTTGGTGACGCGTAATTTGGATTATTTGGTGGCAAGCGTGCATAACCCGCAGTTTGCCGAAGGCGCGACGCTCGCCCAAACGACCCAGATGTACATCAATGCCCTGGAGCACCCCAAGGTGTTCATGCTGGGCCACACAGGGCGCTCGGGCGTGCCGTTCGATGACCACGCACCCCGAGCAGCCGAGCGAGAAGCCCA
>CABMPS010000082.1 GCA_902388545.1 uncultured Collinsella sp. | reverse complement strand
GGTGCCGCCGTGGGCCTAGGCGCCGCAGCCGGCATCGCCTCCAACATGGCGAGCACTCGCGCCCCGCAGCGCCCGCTCGCCCAGCTCGTCGACGTCGTGAGCGGCGAGAGCCATAGCATCACCTCCGCACAGGTGACTATCGGTCGCGAGCGCTCAGTTTCCGATATTGCCCTGCGCGACCCCAACGTGTCGCGCCGCCACGCCCAGCTCACCTTTACGGGCTCGGATTGGTCGATCGAGGACCTCAATTCCACCAACGGCACGCTCGTCAACAACCGCCGCATTACGCGCTGCCCGCTGCGCAACGGCGATCTGCTGACGTTTGGCCTGAGCACCTTTGAATTTAGGGGATAGTCTCTTATGAACATCGATATCGTCCTTTTTGCAGGCCGCATCGTCCTGGTCGCCCTGCTCTATATCTTCCTGTTCGCCGTCATGAAGACCGGCGTGGGACTTGTGCGCGGACAGCGCCGCGACTCGGCTATCTGGACGATCGATGTGGACAAGGGTCCGCGCGGTATCCGCGGCATCCACGTAGACATGCTCGGCCCCGTCATCGTCGGTCGCTCGCCATCTTCGGACATCTGCATCAACGAACCGTTCGTCTCGGCCTCGCATGCGCGCTTTTCGCTGCAGGGCCCGGCGCTCATCATCGAAGACCTCAACTCGCTTAACGGCACGCTCGTCAACGGCCGCCAGCTTGTGGAGCCCGCAACGCTGCGCGAGGGCGACGAAGTCCAGATTGGCGACGTGGTCATGAAGGTGAACCGTCGATGATCGACGAGGAGAACAAGTCCGCGACTATGACCGAGGCACCGGCTGCCGCCACAGCTGCGCCGGCCCACGCCGCTCCGGCGGGCTCCGCACCCGTGGAACCCGAGGACACCGTGTTCTCCCTGCCTCTTTCGCATGTAACGCATGATATTTCGGATCTCGCCGATAACGAGGACGAAGAGGATACCGTAGCGGCGCCCATCGGCGCACATGCCGCGGAACAGCCCACAGCGCCCGAAGCAACCCCGGCGCCAGCTCACTTTGCAGAGCCTGTCGCCGCGGCAATCAACGAGAGCGCTGCGGTGTTTGCGGCACCCGAGCCCGCCGCGCCGGCGTTTCCCATAGCCCCGGCATCCGAGGTTGCGCCCGTGTCTACGCCGGCGCCCGAGCCTATAGACGTCAGCCCGCAAGACGACGAGTCGACCGCCCGCGTGTCCGAGGAGCCCGACTCCCCGGACACCGGCGATTCCGAATCAAACGCCGAGACCGACACCGTCTCTCCCGGTGACACAGCCGAGATCGACGTAGCCGCCGTTGAAGCCAAGCTCAAAGACCCCGGCTCGACCATGAGCTTTGAGCCCCTGACCGAGGAGCGCATCGAGACCGACTCGACCTATGATGCCGGCACCACCACGCAACTCATGTGGGGTGCCCGCTCCGACGTTGGCTGTGTGCGCCCGCACAATGAGGATTCCTACCTGGTGCAGTCGCCGCTCTTTTGCGTATGCGACGGCATGGGCGGTCACGCCGCCGGCGAGGTAGCCTCTTCCATCGCCGTCGAGACTATTGCCAAGACGGCCCCGCAGTCCGCCGACGCAGCACGCCTGGCGGCAGCCGTCGAGGCAGCTAACGCCGCCGTAATCGAGGCGGCCCTGAACGGCCTAGGCAAGCCCGGCATGGGCTGCACAGCCACTTGCGCCTATATCGAAAACGACACGCTCGCCATCGCCCACGTGGGCGACTCTCGCGCCTACCTGCTCCACGAGGGCACGCTCATCCGCGTGACCCGCGACCACTCCTACGTGGAGGAGCTCGTGGACGCCGGCGAGATCACGGCAGACGAGGCTCGCGTCCACCCCAACCGTTCGGTCATCACCCGTGCGCTGGGCTCAGACCCCGCCATGTATGCCGACCACTTCACTCTGCATATCGAGGAAGGCGACCGCCTGATACTGTGCTCTGACGGCCTTTCGAGCATGATTCCCGATAGCGATATCGAGAACATCGCCACGCAGTCCTCAACCGCGCAAATCTGCGTTGACAACCTAGTGGACGCGGCGCTTGCCGCCGGCGGCCACGACAACGTGACCGTAGTAGTCGTTGACCTGGTTGACGATGGCGTTATGCGCGAGGCGCAACGCGTGCGTCGCCGCAACGTCACCATCGGCGTCGTCTTAGGTCTCGTCTTGGTGCTGGCGGCTGCCATCTGGGCCTACACGGGTGTCACCGGCTCGTACTACCTGGGTACCTACCAGGGCAATGTCGCCGTCTGGCGCGGCCTTCCCGGCAAGCCGCTCGGACTCAAGCTTCACTGGCTCGAAAGCGAAACCAGTATCAAGCTGTCCGACCTGCCCGAAGACACGCAAAACCGCCTCAAGGCGGGTATTCCGCAAACAAGTGTCGACGATGCGCAGGACACGATATCCAAGTACCGCCACCAGATCGACGAGGAGCAGACCCGCCAGGTGATCGACGCGCAAACGATTCGCGACAACACCGACCAGAGATCGACCTCCGAATCAGATTCCGAGAAAACCGCCGAACAGTCCGCCGAGGCCGAAGCCTCCGATAAGAATTAGAAAGGGAGTGCCGCTTATGAGTCGCCGCAACACCGAACTGCTCTTGCTCATCGCCTCGGCGTTCCCCGTCATCCTGCTGTATGCGATGTACGTGCTCACCGCGGGCGCCGCCATCTCCTTTGAGACGCTCGCCGTGCCGATCGGCCTCTTTGCCGCCTTCGCCGCGGCACATATCGCCGTGCGCATCTTGGCGCCCGGTGCCGACCCCGCCATCCTACCCATCGTATTTATACTTTCGGGCATCGGCATCACGTTCGTGACACGCCTCGCCCCCGCTCTCGCCATCTCACAGCTCATCATCCTGTTTGTCTCGGTGGCCCTGATGGTGGGAACGCTCGCACTGGTCAAAAACCTCGACGTGGTCATGCGCTACAAGTACACCTTTGGCATCATCGGCATCATCCTGCTGATGCTGCCCATCTTTATCGGCACCACGATCTCGGGCTCCAAGCTGTGGATTCGCATCGCGGGCTTTACCATCCAGCCTGGCGAGTTCGCCAAGGTCTTTATCGTGCTGTTCCTGGCCGGGTACCTGGCCGAGAACCGCGAGCTGCTCTCCATCTCCAACCGCAAGATCCTGGGCTTTAAGATCCCTCGCCTGCGACTGCTGCTGCCGCTGTTTGCCGTGTGGGGTGTGTGCCTGCTCGTCGTCGTCTTCGAACGCGACCTGGGTTCGGCCGTCCTGTTCTACACCATCTTTTTGCTGATGCTCTATGTTGCCACGGGACGCTTTTCGTACGTCATCATCGGCCTTGCGCTGCTGGCCGTTGGCGCCGTGGGCGCCTACAAGTTCCTGTCGCACGTGCAGGTGCGCTTTCAGGTCTGGGTCGATCCGTTTAAAGACGCCCAGGGCCAGGGCTACCAGATCGTACAGTCACTTTACTCGCTGGCTGACGGCGGCCTGGTTGGCGTCGGCATTGGCAACGGCATGGCAAACAACATCCCCGTCGTCGAGTCTGACTTTATCTTCTCGGCCATCGGCGAGGAAATGGGCCTTTTGGGCGGCGGCGCCGTGCTCATCCTGTTTATGCTATTTGCCGTGCGTGGCCTCACCACGGCAGCCCGCGCCAAGTCCGACCTTGCCGCCTTTAGCGCGACCGGCCTTACGGCGGCCATCAGCTTCCAGGCATTCTTAATCGTTGGCGGCGTAACCCGCCTAATCCCGCTGACCGGCGTCACCCTGCCCTTTATGAGCCAGGGCGGCTCCTCGCTGCTGGCGAGTTTTATCATCGTCGCGCTGCTGCTGCGCGCCGGCGACGAGGCAACCGGACGCGAAGCCGAGCTCACCGGCACCGGCACCATGGCCGCCATCACCGATGACCAGGTCGCATCCGCCGCTGCCCCGACCGGTACGCGTTTTGCCAACGCACCTTCCTACGGCAACGGCAGCCACTCCGCGGGTTCTCGCATGCGTCGTCGCCTGCTCGACACGCCAGAGTCCGGCGTGCTCGGCCGCGTGGCACTTGCCAACCGTCTGACTCGTGCCGTGTTTGCCTTTACGGCGCTGTTCGCCATCCTTATCGGCAACCTTACCTATGTCCAGGTCATCAAGGCGAAGGACTATCAGGACATGCCGACCAACAACCACACCATCGCCCGCTCCAAGTACATCCAGCGTGGCTCCATCATCACGTCCGACGGCGTGACGCTAGCCGAGTCGCTGCAGCAGGAGGACGGCACCTACGCCCGTTCCTACCCCAACGGCAACATGGCCGCGCACGTGGTGGGCTACGTGAGTCAGCAATACGGCACCGCCGGCATCGAGAGCGTCATGAACGATACGCTCACCGGCTCCAAGGATTACTCCAGCTGGAACAACGCCATCGCGTCGCTCGCGGGGCAGACCCAGCCGGGCAATACCGCCAAGCTCACCATCGACTCGCGCATCCAGACGGCTGCCGAGCAGGCGCTCAAGGGCTTTAAGGGCGCTGTGGTGGTCATGGATCCGCGCACCGGTGCGGTCCTTGCGTGCGCGAGCTCGCCCACCTACGACAACACCAACATCGATGCGCTGCTCCAGTCGGGCGGCGGCGAGGACGGCTCCATGTACGACCGTGCCATGGACGCGCTGTACACCCCGGGCTCGACCTTTAAGGTCGTCACACTCTCCGCGGCGCTCGAAACCGGCACCGCCAGCCTTACCAGCACGTACCAGGCGCCTGGCTCCATGGACATCGGCAACGCGCCGGTCACCAACTATGCCAACGAGAGCTACGGCACCATCAGCCTGCAGCAGGCCTTCGCCGTGTCGTCCAACGTCGTCTTTGGCCAGGTGGCCAACGAGATTGGCGCCAGCTCGCTCGTCCAGTTTGCCAACGCCTTTGGCTACGGCCAAAAGCTCGGTCAGGATCTGACCACCGCAGCTTCCATCATGGCCGACCCGTCGCTTATGACCGAGTGGGAGACCGCTTGGGCAGGCGCCGGCCAGCCCGTCGGCATGGACCACACGCCTGGCCCGCAGACCACCGTCATGCAAAACGCCGTGATCGCTGCCGCTATCGCCAACAGCGGCGTGGTCATGGACCCGTTCTTTGTGTCCCAGATACTCGCCCCGGACGGAACCGTGGTCAAGACCACGCAGTCCCGCTCGCTGGGCCAGGCTGTCAGCTCTGCCACGGCCGACCAGGTCAAGCAGGCCATGCTCGCCGTCGTCCAGTCCGGTACCGGCACCGATGCCCAGATTCCGGGCGTCAAGGTTGCCGGCAAGACCGGTTCGCCCGAGACCGGCGGCACCAACGTCAACTCTACGTTTGTTGGCTTTGCACCTTACGATTCACCCACGGTTGCCATCTCGGTAGCCCTGGAGGATTACGACAAACACGACGTCAAGGCGGCCAAGATTGCCGGCATCGTCCTGACCGCGGCGCTCGCCGCACAGGGAGCGTGATGCCCATGATCAAAGCGGATACTTATGGCGCGCCGCGGCCGATGAGCTAGCGGCAACGCGCCACACGGCCCCAGCGGCCACACATCTGGTACTACACACATCGTTGAGCGAATAGTTATGTTAGGAGCAGGAATGGAACAGAGGGTCCTCGGGGGAAGATACCTCCTCAAGGATAAGGTGGGAACGGGCGGTATGGCGACCGTCTTCCGTGCACAGGATCAGGTCCTCGACCGCACGGTTGCCGTCAAGATCATGCTGCCGCAGTATGCCGGCGACGCCACCTTCGCCGCCCGCTTTAAACAGGAGGCTCAGGCAGCTGCCGGCCTGTCCTCCCCCTATATCGTGGGCGTCTACGACTGGGGCAAGGACGGCGACACCTATTACATCGTCATGGAGTACCTGCGCGGTACCGACCTTAAGAGCGGCATCAAGAGCCACGGCGCCCTCGATCCCAAGAAGGTCGCGCAGATCGGCTCGCAGATCAGCTCCGCACTTTCGGTCGCACACAAGCACGAGATCATCCACCGCGACATTAAGCCGCAAAACATCATGGTGCTACCCGACGGCAACATCAAGGTGATGGACTTTGGCATCGCACGCGCCAAGAACAGCCACCTCACGCAGGATAACAACGTTCTGGGCACCGCCCACTATGTAAGCCCCGAGCAGACCCGCGGCCAGGACCTCGGCCCCACCTCGGATATCTACTCGCTGGGTGTCGTCATGTACGAGTGCGCCACCGGCCGCGTGCCCTTTGACGGCGACGACGCCATCTCGGTCGCGCTCAAGCAGGTCAACGAGCTCCCCATCCCGCCGAGCCAGATCAACTCCGGCGTCGATGCCGACCTTGAGCGCATCATCCTCAAGTGCATGGAGAAGGACCCGGCAAACCGCTTCCAGACAGCCGACGAGCTGCGCCAGGTGCTTAACAGCTATCTGTCCGGCCGTGCCGTCAATGTCTCGGAGCCCACGCGCATCATCGGTGCCGCCGGCGACCTGGGTGCCACCAAGACCCGCGAGCTTTCCGACTCAACGCGCGCTATGGTTCGTCCCGTCTCGGGCGTGAGCGGTCAGAACACCGCCCGTAGCGCTGTCTCGGGCTCCACGGGCTCCTACGAGGTCGAGAAACCCAAGTCCAACAAGAACAAGATCATCGCCGCCGTGATTGCCGCCGTCGCCGTGATTGGCGTTGTAGTGGCCTTTGCCACGGGCATGTTCAGCGGCGAACAGGTCACGGTGCCCGACGTGCTGGGCAAGGACCAGGAAACCGCTATTGAGCTGATCAAGGAAGCCGGCCTTGAGGTAGGCACCGTCGACCAGAGCTACAACGACGATGTCGACGAGGGAAAGGTCGCCGAGCAAACCCCCAACGGTAACACCAAGAAGGCCAAGGGCACGAGGGTGAACCTGGTAATCTCCAAGGGCCCTAAGCCCTCCGAAAAGGTTGAGGTTCCGCAGCTCCTCGGCCTGACCAAGGACCAGGCCGAGGCCGCACTGGCAAGCGTAGGGCTCAAGGGCAACGCAACCGAGGAGGCCAACGAGGCCGAAGAAGGTCAGGTCTTTGAGCAGGGCACTGAAGCCGGCAAGGAAGTCGAGAAGGGCACGACCATCTCGTATAAGGTCTCCAGCGGTCCCGACACCACCTCGGTGCCCGATCTAACCGACATGACCGAGGCCCAGGCACGCAACGCCCTCGACGTGGCCGGTTTTGGCGTCAACGTGAGCTACCAGGAGAACGATTCTGTCACCGAGGGCACCGTCATTAGCTGGAACCCCAGCGGCAAGCAGAAGCCCGGCGCCACGATCACTGTCGTCATCGCCAAGAAGTCCGGCAAGGCCAGCGTCCCGGGCAACCTGTACGGCAAGAGCATCTCCGCCGCCGTCACCGCACTCAACAACGCCGGGTTCTACAACATCGCGTTCTGCGACCAGAACGGCAACCCCGTGAGCGGCAACGAAAACGCCACCGTTACGGGCGTCTCCCCCACCGGCAAGCAGTCCACCGACAACACGATTACGCTGACGGTTTCGATTTCTGGCTCGGGTTCGGGCTCTGGCTCGGGCACGAGCACGGGCGACGATTCTGGTACGACCAACTAGTCGCCGCCCCACCGCCCATTACGGCTCCCGCCGCAAACATATTCGCTCACAGGCGCCCGCTTGCACCCCCAGCAAGCGGGCGCTTCGTTTTTGACATGACATGAACCAGAAGAGCCCGGTACCGTAGCGGTGAACTGCCTCCCATTTCTTGGACATGAGAAATGGGAGGCTTTCTTTATGCGCGTTGATTTGAGAGTGAAGCATGATATCGAGGCCAGGAAGGCGGCCATAGGGCTCTTCGAGCTCGGGCACGGGTATAAATCTGCCGCGATTGCCCTTTCGCTTCCCGTGGAAGCCGTGAGAAGATGGCAGGAGATATACCGTGCATTCGGGAGCGAGGTGCTGCTGCGCATGGACGGAAAGCAGGGCAGGTACACATACGAGCAGAAGGTCGCCGCCGCCTCCGCCGTCGTCGACGGCGGCATGACGAAGACCGAGGCGATGGCGGCGTTCGGCATAATGTCGATGTCGCCGCTCAAGAAGTGGTGCGCGCTATACCGCCGGGGCGGCGCGGAGGCCCTGCGCCCGAGGCCCAAGGGCCGGCCGAAGGGTTCCAAGGCGAGGCCGCGGACCCGCGAGGAGGAGCTCGAGGAGCGGTG
>CABMPS010000081.1 GCA_902388545.1 uncultured Collinsella sp. | reverse complement strand
TGAAGTTGAACGTCAGATTGTCCAAATGCGGCCCGCGCAGCGTCGAGCCGTTACGCGGTTCGTAGAACCGCGTAACCCCCTAGTACATCTTTGCGCCGGCGGGAATAGAAGCGTCGAGCTGGATCAGGTTGAGACGCTCCTCACCATCCTCCTCGTGGATAGCGCTGATGAGCATGCCGCAGCTGGGAATGCCCATCATCTTGCGCGGAGGCAGGTTGGTGATGGCGAGCAGAGTCTTGCCGACCAGGTCCTCGGGCTCATAATAACCGTGAATGCCGGAGAGGATGGTGCGGTCGGTGCCAGTGCCGTCGTCGAGCGTAAAGTTCAGCAGCTTCTTGGACTTCTTGACGGCCTCGCACGCCTTGACCTTCACAGCGCGGAAATCGCTCTTGGAGAAGGTATCAAAGTCGACGAACTCCTCAAACAGCGGCTCGACGGCGATATTGGAGTAATCAACCGTGGGCTTGAGCGGCTTGACGAACGGGCTCGCGGTGTTGCCGGCCTCGGCAGCCTTGGCGGCAGCGGCACCGGACTGGAAACCCTTCTCGGGCTTCATGTGCGGGAACAGTAGCACGTCGCGGATGGAAGCCTGGTTGGTGAGCAGCATGACCACGCGGTCGATACCGATGCCGATGCCGCCCGCGGGAGGCATACCGTACTCGAGGGCGCGCACGTAGTCCTCGTCGTACTCCATGGCCTCGTCGTCGCCGCCAGCCTTCTCGGCCATCTGGGCGGCAAAGCGCTCGGCCTGGTCGACCGGGTCGTTGAGCTCGGAGAACGCGTTGGCGTACTCGTGACCGGCGATAACCAGCTCAAAGCGGTGCGTCAGGCGCGGGTCGTCCTCAAAGCGCTTGGCAAGCGGGCTGACCTCGATGGGGTAATCGCAAACGAACGTGGGGTTGACAATGGTGTCCTCGCCCAGCTCATCGTAGATCTCGGCGATAATCTTGCCGGCGGTCCACTCGGGCTTAATCTCCAGGCCCTTCTCGCGCGCGGCGGCAGCAAGCTCCTCGACCGGCGTGTCGATGGTGACCTGCTTGCCGAGCACGTCGGAAACGATGTCGGTCATGGGACGGCTGGCCCACTCACCAGAAAGGTCGATGGTCTGGCCCTGGTACTCGATGACCTCGGGGTTGCCGATGGCCTTGTTAGCCGCCTTAATGACACCCTGGGCGAGCGCCTTCATGCCCTCGAGGTCGGAGAAGGCACGATAGGCCTCCATCGTGGTGAACTCGGGGTTGTGGGTAAGGTCCATGCCCTCGTTACGGAAGATACGGCCGATCTCGAACACGCGCTCAAAACCGCCGACGATGCAGCGCTTGAGGTGCAGCTCGGTAGCAATGCGCAGGTAGCACTCCTGATCGAGCGCGTTGAAGTGCGTGATGAACGGCTTGGCAGTAGCGCCGCCCTGGATGGTCTGCAGGATGGGGGTCTCGACCTCCATGTAGCCGTCGGACTCCATAAAGCGACGGAAGGTGGAGAGAATCTGCGAACGCCTACGGAACGTCTCGCGAACGTCGTCGTTGGCGATCAGGTCAACATAGCGCTGGCGATAGCGGGTCTCCTTGTCGGAAAGACCGTGGAACTTCTCGGGCAGCGGACGAACGGCCTTGGCAAGCAGGGTCGCGCTCTTAGGGGCAACGGAAAGCTGACCGCGCTGGGTGCGCACAACCACGCCGGTCACGCCCAGGATGTCGCCCAGGTCGAGGGACTTGAGCGTATTCCAGGCAGCCTCGTCCATGTCGTTGATGCGGCAGAACAGCTGAATCTCGGCAGTCGCATCGCGCACGACGATGAACATGATCTTGCCCTGACCGCGCTTGGCGACCACACGGCCGGCGATCTTCACGACGTCCTCGGTGTCCTCGCCATCGGCAAGCTCGGCATACTTAGCCTCGATATCGGCAACGTAGTCCTCAAGCTCAGAGTGCTCGGGATAGGGGTTCTGGCCCGCCTCGAACAGGGCGGCGCGCTTGGCCAGGCGGGTGGCGCGCTCGTCGTTGAGCGTCGATGCCTGATCTGCGGCGTTCTGGTTCTCTGCCATAAGTTAGCTCCTCAAATTAAAACGCTCCCCAGGATTCGGTCCCAGGGAGCGAAAACATACCTTTACGCGGGACCGTGGTCTAGCGTGCAATCTTGGCGATGGTGTAGACGCGAGTCTTGCCGGAAGGCGTAACGACCTCGACGGAGTCGCCCTCGCCGTGACCGATGATGGCGTGGCCGACCGGAGACTCGTTGGAAATCTTGTGCTCGAGCGAGTTGGTCTCGGTGGTACCGACGAGCGTGACTTCCATGACCTCACCGTTGGGATCAATCAGAGAAACGGTGGAACCGATGGAGACGGTCAGATCACCTGTGGTGGCAGCAACCTGAGCGTTGGCAAGGATGGCCTGGATCTCGGCAATACGAGCGGCGTTCTGGGCCTGCTTGTCCTTGGCGGCATCGTACTCGGAGTTCTCCGAAAGGTCGCCGAACGCGCGGGCTTCCTTGATGTCCTCGACGATCTCCTTGGCGTAATCGCCCTCACGCCAAGCGAGCTCCTCGACGAGCTTCTGGCGGCCCTCAGCGGTCAGTACGATCTGGCTTGCGTCCA
This sequence comes from uncultured Collinsella sp., assembly GCA_902388545.1. Lineage (GTDB taxonomy): Bacteria > Actinomycetota > Coriobacteriia > Coriobacteriales > Coriobacteriaceae > Collinsella. Next base: position 5,570 of record CABMPS010000081.1, on the reverse strand, counting down.
TACGGATATCTCCCCAACTCTGATCAAACAATCAACTGTCAACAAAACGAAAAAGACCGGCTAGCCTGCGGGCAAGCCGGTCAGGTGCTCACCCCAAAGGGATGGGACTACTCTGCGTCCGCGTCGCTGTCCTCTGCCTGCTTCTTCTTGGCAGCAGCGAGCTTGGCCTCGAGCTCAGCGATCTCCTTGTCCTCCTCGGACTGCTCGACCACGACCTCCTCGGCCTGCTTGGTCTCGGCCTTATCGTCGCCCTCCATACCCTCGCGGATATTCTTGACGGTAGAGCCGAGGGACTTGCCGAGCTTCGGCAGGTTCTTGGGCCCGAAGATAATCAGGACAACGACGAGAATAATGATGAGCTCAGGAGCCCTCAGTCCAAACATGTAGACCTCCACAATACAGCGAGACAAGCTCGAATGAGTATACCGCGGGTATCGCGGTATCACAACAATAGCTAAAAAAAGGGACCGCAAGAAGCGGTCCCTCCTCATGCTCTGGTCGGGTTGACTGGATTTGAACCAGCGACCCCTGCGTCCCGAACGCAGTGCTCTACCAAACTGAGCCACAACCCGTTAGCTCGACTATAGTAACAAAGATTTCCGTCGTGTGCTAGAGAAATTTTTACTTCTTTGGCACTCGATGCGAACCGTGTTGGGAATGAGCTCCGTCGCGCAGGACCACCAGCCGTTTTGCAGGGCAGCGTCGGCAAGCCTTTCGGCCGTGGCGGCGGTGTCGCAAATGGCAAATGAGCAGGCACCCGATCCGCACACATCTACAGCAACGGTGCCGTCCTGTTTACGCAGCCAATCGAGAACCATTTGAATCTGCGGCTCCATCTGTGCGGAAATGACACCTAGGTTGTTATGGATGAGCGCATATGCCGTCTCGGCATCACCAGCATGCAAGGCAGAAGCTATCGCGCCGGGCTTGTCTGCAGGCACCGGAGCCTCGTCAAAACGTCGATAGGCTTCAATTGTTGAAACGCTTGCCTCGCGCGGCTTGACCAACACGACGGGCGTTGCGGGCAGCGCGGGATACTCAGTTGCCAGCACGTCTCCCCCACCTACGTAGAACGCAAGGCTCGCGTGCAAAAAGAACGGGACGTCAGCACCAATGCCCCGCGCGATATCGTCGAGCGTGGGATCGGTGCGATCAATTCCCCAGAGCTCCGCCAAGGCGACAATGACCGCGGCCGCATCCGTCGAGGGGCCGCCCAAGCCGGCGCACAATGGAATGCGCTTCTCAATCGTCACGCAGATGTTTGCCTCGCGACCATAATGCTCGGCCATAGCAACCGCAGCCCGATACGCCGTATTCTTTTGCATGGGAAAATCTGATGCCGGAACCGTCTGGACGGTCAGCGCCTGCGCCGGCGCGACCGTCACGGAATCGGAAAGACCGACGGCTGCCATCAGGGAATCGACCCTGTGGCAGCCGCGGTCATCGCGCTCGGTATGAACCCCCAGGTAGAGGTTAATCTTTGCCGGCGCGGAAAGAGTCAGGGACCGATCGGTCACCGTTAGTGCTCCTCGAGCTGATTGCCGAGCGGGGTAAAAATGTGCTCACCGCTCTCGGGGTCGAACAGCTCGACCTGCCCGGTGAGGACATCGATATACTGGTAGGACTGACGCGACTTGCGGCCGCGACGTTCGTCAACCTCGACGATAAAGACGGCGGGGTGGACGCTCTTGATGGTGCCCATGCGCTCGACGACGCGGGTGCGGCCCATGTTGGCCTTCACCTTGACGCGATCGCCCACCATATCGGTCAGCTTCTCGTGGATGTCGTCGACGTGATTGACTTCCATCTCTTCCATGAACAGGGCCTCCAGAAGGTGCAATTCAAAAAGGGGATAATACCCCTAAGATAGACAAAACTCTAATACTATAGCACCCTGTTGCGACCACGCGCAAGTAGCTAATTTGGCTACTTACAGATTGTCGGTATCGAGGACGATGGTGAATGGGCCGTCGTTGACGAGGTCGACTTTCATATCGGCGCCAAAGATGCCGTGCGCCACGCGTTCGACATCTTGGCGAACGAGCGTCAGGAAGTACTCGTAGAGCTCGTTGGCAACATCGGGGGCGCCGGCATCCGTAAACGATGGACGGCGGCCGTGGCGGCAATCGGCGAACAGCGTGAACTGCGACACCACGAGCACCTCGCCGTCGACATCGGCAAGTGCCAGGTTGGTCTTGCCGTTCTCGTCCTCGTTGATGCGCAAGCCCCGGAGCTTGCCCCACAGCTTATCGGCCTCGGCGCGCGTGTCGCCGTGGCCCACGCCCAGCAGCACCAGATAGCCGCGCCCAATTTTGCCCACGCACTCGCCGTCGACCGTCACGCCGGCGTTGAGTACGCGCTGCACCACCGCACGCACGGCCTACTCCTCGCCCGTCAGTTTGGCGGACAGATGCTCGAGCGCGTGGAAACGATGGCTGATGGCGTTCTTCTCGTCCGCCGTCAGCTCGGCCATGGTCTTGCCCGGCGTGTCGACCGGCAGGAACAGCGGGTCATAGCCAAAGCCGTGATCGCCGCGGCCCTCGTGTGCGATAACGCCCTCGCAGGCGCCCTCGCCATAGGTGACCAGACCATCCGTGTCGATAAGCGCAACGACGCTCATAAAGCGCGCGGTGCGGTCCTCGTCCGCCACGCCTTCCAGGTTAACGAGAAGCTTGGCGTTGTTGGCGGCATCGTCTCCGTGCACGCCCGCATAGCGCGCGCTATACACGCCCGGCTCGCCGTCAAGCGCGTCGACGACCAAGCCCGAATCGTCGGCAATGGCCATGAGCCCCGTCTCTTCGACGGCAGCCTGCGCCTTGATGATGGCGTTCTCCAAAAACGTCGTGCCGTTTTCCTCGGGGTCCTCAAAATCGCCCAGCTGGCCGAGCGCCACAAAGCGAACCTCGGGCATGACCTTGCCCAAAATGGCCTCGATCTCGGTGAGCTTATGGGCGTTGCCCGTTGCCACGACAATGGTCGCCGCCGGGTCGAGGGTGTCGATGTCGATCTTCTCAAGTGCCATGAGTGGTCTCCTTGTCTCTATAGCAATGCCGCGCCGAGGGCGACGAGGGCCTCCGCCTCTCCCCTCTCAATCAACGGCAGTCTTATACTTCGACGTTTTCCCAGATAAAACCTGCCAAAATAAACCTGTCCCTTTTTGGCAGGTTAGGCGAGGGCCTGGCGCTGGAGCTCGATGAGCTCGGCGATGCCTTTGTCGCCCAGGTCGAGCAGGGCGTTGAGGCGCTTACGGTCAAAGGGCGCCTGCTCGCCGGTGCCCTGGAGCTCGATCATCTCACCGGTGTCGGTGGCGACGAGGTTCATGTCGACTTCGGCATGGCTGTCCTCGGAATAATCGAGGTCAAGCAGCGTATTGCCGTCGACAACGCCCATAGAGATGGCAGCAACCTGGCCCGTGAGCGGGATGCGCTCGATCTTGCCGGCCTCGACCCACATAGCAAGGGCGTCGTGCAGCGCCACCCAGGCACCGGTAATGCTCGCCGTACGCGTGCCGCCATCCGCCTGGATCACATCGCAGTCGACGGTAACGGTGTACTCGCCGAGCGCCTTCATGTTGACGACGGTACGCAGGCTGCGGCCAATGAGGCGCTCAATCTCCATGGAGCGGCCCTTGCGGTTGGCGTGCTCGCGCTTGCAGCGCTTGCCGGTCGATGCCGGCAGCATGGCATACTCTGCGGTTACCCAACCGGCCTTGGCACCCTTGCGCCAGCCCGGCACGCCCTCCTCGATGGTGGCGGCACAAAGCACGCGCGTGTCACCGAACTCGGCAAAACACGAGCCGTGGGCGTGCTTCATGACGCCACGGGTGAGCTTAACGGGGCGCAACTCGTTGGCGGCGCGACCGTTGGCGCGGTTGACCTGCATGTACTCCATAGAAAAATCCTTTCGGCAAAAGGTGTGGCGAAGGCTCTGACGGCGGCCTTACATCTATTTCAGCTCATCGATATCGATATGCTCAATGCTCTTGAGCGGCTGACCAAAGATAAAGCTGCCCGCCACCGCAAACTCGGCAATGTTATCGGCCGTCGTGGCAAAACGATGCTGCGGCTCGGCGGCGTCGCCCGCCAGCTGCTCGCGGCGCGTGAGAATATCGGTCAGCTCGCGCGTGGTCTCCTCGGCGGAACTCACGACGCGCACCCCAGGCCCCAGCGCATGGCGGATAGGTCCCACCAACAGCGGAAAATGCGTACAGCCGAGCACCACGGTATCGATACCGTGGTCGCGCAGTGGCTCAACCGTGGCACCCACCAGCGCACGCACGGCAGGCGTATCGAAGATGTCCTCGTTCTCGAGCCACTGCTCTTGCAGATGCGCACCCGAGGCGAGCTCGTGTTCGACAACCTCAACAAAGCTCGAGGCGGGGCAGCCGTATACGTCGACGCCGGCATCTAGGTCCTGAATGGCGCGCGTGTAAGCGCCCGAGCGAATGGTGAGGTTGGTGGCGAGCACGCCCACGCGACGCGTGCGGGTGCTGTTGATTGCCGCACGGGCACCCGGCGCGATCACGCCGATCACGGGAACGTCGAGCACCTGCTGGGCCAGACGCAAGGCCGCAGCTGTCGCCGTGTTGCAGGCGATGACCATAATCTTGACGCCGTGCTTCGACAGCCAACGGCCCGCCTGCAACGCAAACGAGCGCACCTCATCCTCGGTGCGCGTGCCGTAGGGGCAGCGTTTGGTGTCGCCGAAGTAGTAGACGGACTCATGCGGCAGCGCCGTCGCGATGGCGCGCGCAACCGTCAGACCACCCAAACCAGAATCGAACACGCCAATCGGGCGCGTGTCGCCTGCCGGATTCTCGATATCGGACATTACCTCACCAGTCTCTCTCGAAAAGACATGTCCAAGTGCGGCGACGCCGCGCTACGAACGCGCCGCGACCAGCAGCTCTGCCGTCGCCGCCCAACCGTCGACAATTTTGCCGCGCGTAACGAAAGCGTTCTCGCAAGCAGCCAGGAACTCGGGCGCGCCGGCGCTCGTCAGGCCATTCTCGACCAGGCAGAACGTGCCCACGTGATCGGCCATGTAGAAGTCGGACTCGGAATCGCCGAGCGCGAGCGTCTCCTCGCGCTCGATCCCCAGGTGCTCGCAGAAGCGCGCGATGGCAACGCCCTTGTTGAGGCCGGCGGGATTGATGTTAAACGCGCGACCGTCCTCGACGCGATCGAGCTCGAGCGTCGTCGGCTTGGACAGATGCGTCAGGTGACCGTTACAGGCCCACACCAGGCCGCAGCCGGCCTCGTCCAGGATGGCCTGGACCTCATTGTCGGGCACATCGCCGCGCATGCCGACGGTGACCTCGCGGTACTTGTAGCCAGTCGACATGTCGTTGTCAAGTAGTCAAAGAAGCCATTGATAAAATGTTTGCACTTGTAGGTAAACCACAATTTAAAGATAATATCATGCAAAAAGGGGTCATCATTCGCCATTTAATCTTGCCATGGTATTATAAAGAAAGTATGGAAATTGTAAAATATATCTGGGAAAAATATCATGATGATGTTTATCTTAGCCTTATGAACCAATATACACCTATGTATAAAGCACTTACT
>CABMPS010000080.1 GCA_902388545.1 uncultured Collinsella sp. | reverse complement strand
GTTAATGAAGATGAACGTCGGGATGTCATAGCGCGCAAGCAGACGCCACAGGGTTTCGGTGTGTCCCTGCACGCCATCGTTGGCGCCTACCACCAAAATCGCGTAGTCGAGCGCGCGCAACGTGCGCTCCGCCTCGGCAGAAAAATCGACATGGCCGGGAGCATCCACGAGCATGACGTGGGTATCGCCGTGGTCGAGCACGGCCTGCGACGAGAAAATCGTGATGCCGCGCTCGCGCTCGATCGTGTTAGTGTCCAGATGCGAATCGCCATCGTCCACGCGGCCACGCTTGCGAATGCGGCCCGCGTTGAACAGCATGGCCTCGGCCAACGTGGTCTTGCCGGCATCGACATGCGCCAAGATTCCAACGACCGCTTGCTTCGACATGGCTCTCCTCTTATTGCAAGCCCATCGCACGCGGCAACGGGCGTTCACGCTCCACACTGGATGATACAATTTACGGGCCGGTGGGCGAAGCGGGCCCTATCCCCCGACCGAGCTCATCGCCCCGCGTTGCCGCGCGGCGATTTTCGTAGGTTCGCGCCTTGCGAAAGCCGGCACCTCCCCTTTTTGTCTGCCCGGGTTCATCTGGGGCGGTAACAATGCGAGTCCCACAACGACGCGTTTTACCAAAAATGGCCCCACTCGGGGCCATTTTTTATTTGAGCTGGGTGATGATACGTGCCTTGGCTCCTACGCCTCGCGCAGCCAATCAAACGCGACACGCGCCGTGCCGTCGGACACATAGACGATACCGATACGCTCGAACCCCGCCTTGGCGATGGCGCCCTGCATGGGCAAGTTGTCCTCGTGCGTGTCAATACGCAGATGGTCGGCGCATTCCTTGGCAAAGGCAAACATCGCCGCCGCGATACCGTGCACGGTGCCGTCGGATGCCACGCGATGCAGCACGGCATACGGAGTGTCGCTGCGCCATTGACCGTCCTCAATCACGTCATAGCACTCGTCCGGACCCGGTAAAAAGGCAAACGTCGCCACCACGCGGCCGTCGACTTCGCACACGTAACTGCCACCAGCGGCAATATCGGCAGCCAGCTGCTCGGCCGAAGGCGTGCCCTCGGGCCACTGCGTGGCGTTGCCATGCGCGCGCATAAAGGCGCGGGCCGCGTCATAGATAGCCATGACGGCGGGAATGTCGGTATCGAGGGTTTTTCTGATCATCACGCGGCGACCTCACGTTTATTGGTATCACTTTGATTGAGCAATGATACCAACGTTTGGAGAGGAGCGCGAAGCAGATGGGGAGCAAAAAGCGAGCCGCCTGGTCAAAAGCCAAAAGCGAGTTTTTGGGCGCTGCCACCGGCGGCGATATGAGCGATCTGTTTGCGCGCGAAGACGAGCGCCGCGACGCACTAGACGCCGAGCGCGATGAAGCCTGGCGCTACAAGTCGTGCGAACGCAAAAACCGTTACGACACGCGCGCCGAGGCCGAGGCAGTTATGGCCGACTGCGAAAACCGCGGGCGGCGCGGCCTTGCCTGCTACAAATGCGAATACTGCGGCGGATGGCATCTGACGTCGCACCCCTGGAAATAGACCCCGCATCGGCACGGCGCTGGCGAAGCGCCGGCCATCGCACGCAAGCTACGGGCGCGGCGGCACCAAAACATCGTAGCGAACGGCCTTGCCCGCAAGCTGATAGCTCGGCTTAACGCCGGCAAGCAGCGGCCCCTTCACCGGCCGCTTGATAACGACCTTACGCGGGTGCACCGCAAGCGCGGCTTCGACCAGCGTCTCCTCATCGGCACACGGCTGTTCCAGATGATGCAAGAGTTGGAACTTCTTTTTCACCGCCGCGCTCTTGGTGCGCCCGGGAAACATGGGGTCCAGATATACCACGTCAGGAGCGGTGAGCTCGCCCTGCCCGATCAGCTCAGCTACATGGCGAAGGCCGGCGATGCTGTCCTCGCCCGCATGCAAGCGCATTCGTGCCACGGCTGTCGCAAGCGCCGGATCATCTGTCGCGCGATCCAAGGCATCCTTGAGAAGCGCCGCGATCACGCAATCCTGTTCATACAGATCGACGGTAAAGCCCGCGGCCGCCAGCAGCAGCGAGTCCTCGCCAAAGCCTGCTGTGGCATCAATCGCCCATGGTTGTTCGATGCCTTTTGTGCGCGCAGCCTTTACCAACAGCTCTTGCTGCAGACGACCCTGCTTGAGCCGTGGAAGCATGCGGCCAAAATCGGCACGCAACTCCATCGTGCCGTCGGTGAGCGTAAGGCCCTCGGACGTCCGCACGAGCTCGAGCCCAGCAGCCCGAGCAACAGAAAAGGGATCGACGACGCCCATGGACACTCCTTAGCAAACAAAACGAATACATGGGCGCCATTCATGTCGGCACCCAACCGTCCGTTATTGTCCCACATGCGACATGGTCCACAGCACCCCAATGCAAAGCACCGCCATCAATCCCGTGCACACGGCAGCGATCACAGAATCACTCATGCGCCTTCCCAGCGACCGCGGCTCACGCACCTGCCCTGCTCCGTACATCATGGCTCCTCCTTGAGACCAGCCCCTTGTTACAGCCTCATCATCGCAGCGCCGCGCATGCGCTGCCATCGATTTGACTTACGTCCAGCTTTCCTTTTTGAAAGGTTGAACCGTGCAGGCAAGAGACGCTTTCAGGCGCATGCATCGCCGCGTTGAACTACAATGTGCTTCACCATATGTGCAGCACATAGGGTGCGCCAGGTTGGCGTACTCGTATCGAAAGGACCAGCCATGAGCTTCACTCGCAAGACACTCAAAATCCTTGCCCTGATTTATTTTGTTCTGGGCATCGCCAGTCTCGTCATGGGAATCGCCGGCATCGCGACCGGCAAGTTCGAGTCCACCTACGGATCGAACGCCATGCTCGCCGCGGTCGTGCTGGTCGCCAAGGGCCTCATCGATCTTGCCGCGGGCGTTGCGGGCATCAAGGGTGCCAACAAGCCTTCGCAGGTTGACGGCGCGTTTAAGCTCGGTATCGTTGCTGCAGTCGCCACGCTTGCCCAAGCGGTGCTCACGCTTCCCGCGTTTGGCGGCGACGCCATCAACTTTGGCGCCTTTGTCATCGTGGTGTACGACCTGTTCTTTGTTCAGCAGGCGCACGCCGTCAAGGCCGAGAACAAGGACCGCCTGTAAGCGCTCGCTTCTCATAGCCTCTGCAGCCAAGCAACTAAAAAGGGCCGATCGCACATCTCCGCGGTCGGCCCTTTGCATTTGCCCAGATAAAACCTGCCAAAATAAACCTGTCCCTTTTTGGTAGGTTAGTGGCGGTACTCGGCGATGATGAAGTCGATGTCGGTTTGAAGGGTGTCCAGGTTTGCCAGGCGCTCTTTGTCGGCGGGGCGCGTGCGGTAGTAGTACGGTGTCATCTGGAACACCGTCTCGATGTCGGCCTGGGTCTGGAGCGTAATATTCGCAGATACCCGCTGCGTTCCGACCAACTCGAGTTCAGTGGTCTTCGGCAGCTTCTCGTCATTGAGATATGGCGTGTCGTAGAGCACCTCTTTGAGGCCAAACAGATGCCGAGCACCCGGCACCACGGTATAGAGCGAGCCCTCTGGCGCCAGCACGCGGGCAAATTCGCGCTCGTTAAAGGGGGCAAAGAGCTCGGTCACCATATCGAAGGCGCCATCGGCCACGGGGATAGCCTTCATGTTGGCCACGAAGTAGGTCGCATCGCCGCGCTTGGCGGCCAGGCGCACCATCTCTTTGCCCAGGTCGAAACCGTAAGCATCTACGCCCGGCACCGCACCCATGGCGCTGGTGTAGTAGCCCTCGCCACAGCAAATATCGAGCAGCGTCATGGGGCAGTTCGTAGACGCGGCACGTCCAGACACCCGCTCGCGCACCAGCTCGACCATCGCATCGCGCAACGGCGCATAGTAACCGCGGTTCAGAAAGTCACGACGGCTGCGCGCCTGCGACTTGGGATCGCCCATGGAGTCGCCGCTCTTGGACGAGCGCAGCAGATACAGATAGCCCTCGCGCGCACGGTCAAACCGGTGTCCGCCCGCGCACACAGCACCGCGCTCGTCGTCCACCAAAGGCTCATGGCAAACGGGACACAACAACATGGCAACTCCTTAGCGCGAACAACACAACGCCCACCATTGTCTCACGCATCCCCCGCCTCGTCATTGGGGACGTTCTTGTTCGACTAGTCATTTAAGAACGTCCCCAATGACTAGTCTGAAGGAGTGTCCCCAGCTGCCGGCAGAAAAGGAACGTCCCTAAGTGCCGACTAGTCGATTAGGAGTATCATCGTCTGCGCAAATAAGCACGAATGAGCATGTTAGAGATTGAGAGCGTATGGCAGACACCGCATCTAAGCACATTGACATGACCACCGGCTCGCTGTGGCGCAATATTCCCCTGTTCGCCTTTCCCGTCGCCGCCACGAGCATCCTTGAGCAGCTGTCGAACCTCATCGCCACGGTCATCATCGGTAACTTCTCGGGCGACCAGGGAACCCTCGCCATGGCGGCGGTCGGCTCCAATGTTCCGCTTACCAGTCTTATGATCAACCTGTTTATTGGCTGTCGCTTGGCTCCAACGTGGTCATCGCCAACGCCATCGGCCGCAACGATCAGAACATGGTCAAGCGCGCCGTCCATACCTCGATTCTGATGGCACTCGTGGGCTTTGTCGTCATCGCGCTGGGCGAGATCTTTGCCGAGCCCATGCTCGCCGCGCTCAACGTCCCTGACGAAACCATGCCGCTCGCATCGCTCTCCCGGCGCGTCTTTTTGCTCAGCATGCCCTCGATCTTGCTCTACAACTTTGAGGCAGCAATCTTCCGCTCTGTCGGCATCACCCGCATGCCGCTGCAGGCGCTTGCCGTGTCCACCATCCTCAACATTGGCCTGGACCTCATCTTTGTCCCCGTGCTCCACTGGGGCGTCGCGGGCGTCGCCATCGCCACTGCCATCGCCTACACCGTCAGCGCCGTCACGCTCTTTGTCCGCCTGCTCAAGACCGACTCCGTCGTCCGCGTCACCCCGCGCGACTTAGGCTTAGACCCCGTCGCCCTCAAGCGTATCGTTAAGATCGGCCTGCCCGCCGGCATCCAAAGCGCCGTCTTTGCCGTCGCCAACATCATCATCCAGTCCGCCATCAACAGCCTGGGTACCGAGGTCATGGCGGCATCCAGCGCCGCCATGAGCCTAGAGTATGTGTGCTACAACCTGCTCAACAGCTTTAGCCAGGCCTGCACCACCTTTGTGGGGCAAAACCACGGCGCGCGACAGATCGACCGCTGCACCAAGACGCTCAAGGTCTGCCTGGTCGAAGGCGGCATCGTTGCGCTCACCACCATCGTCATCATCGTCGGTCTGGGACGCGAGATCCTGGCGCTGTTCAACAGCGATCCCAACATCGTCTCGATCGGCTATATACGCGTGTGTTCGATCTTCCCGGCGTACGCCTTTAGCATGTTCTACGAAAACATGTCCGGTTACCTGCGCGGCTTTGGCATCTCGCTCATGCCCGCCCTCATCACCATGATCTGCGTCTGCGGCATCCGCTTCTATTGGGTGTTCTGCGTGTTCCCGAACTTCCGCACCTTTGCGAACATCATGATGGTCTACCCCATCAGCCTGGGCACCACGGCGTTCTTTATGGTCGTGGCGGTATTGCTCTGCCATCCGGCACGCACCTACCGTCTGACGCAAGCCAAGACCGGGACGCGCTAGACACATCCAACAAGGTGGCGCATCGGCAACTAGCTCACGATATGCGAGCTCATAAAATCGATAAAGCGCCTCGTGGCGATAGGCATGGTGTCCCAGCTGCGCCAGGCTGCCACCACGTCGCGCGAGGGGGCGTGCACGATGGGACGCACGCGAATATCGGCCTGCATGCCCTCAACGGTACGACGGTAGAGCATGCTCACGCCTAACCCCTCCTCCACCATCGCCATAATGGTGTAGTCGTCGGTGACCTCACTCGTCACGTGCGGCGACAGCCCGTGCGTTGCGAATGCATCGAGCACCAGACTCTGTTCGCCCTCATCCAGCAGTACAAACGGCTCGGACGCCAGGTCGGCGAGTGTCACCTTTTCCTTTGCCGCCAGCGGATGGGCGGCCGGCAACAGCGCCACCAACTCGTCGTGATAAACCACGCGCTTCTCGAGCCCCGTGGTAAATCCGCGTGCCGTAAAGCAAAAGTCAACCACGCCATCGTGCACCCACTGGGCGTTGCGCGTGTAATCGCCCTGCTTGAGGGTAAAGCGTACGCCCGGATGCAGGGCCCCAAAGTCGCGGATCACGCGCGGCAACACAGTACGGCTCACATTGGTAAACGTCGCAATGCGAATGTCGGTCGATGAAAGCCCCAGCAACTCCTGGCGCTTGCCCTCGAGCTCGGCCTCGGCAGTTACGATCTGGCGCAGATACGGCAGATACTGCTTGCCGTCGCGTGTAAGCGAGACGCCCTGCTTGCCGCGCTCGATAATCGTGGTGCCCAGCTCGCGTTCGAGCGCCTTGACCGCCTGGCTCACCGCGCTTTGCGTATAGCCCAGCTCGTCGGCCGCGCCCTTCAGGCTGCCGCGATCGACCACCATACAAACAATCTGATACCGCGATGCCATCGTGCCTCCACATCGATGTAGCCGTAAAACGTTTTGCCAGCACTTTTTCTAGTAGCATTAGTATTTCTTAATTATACTGAAGATACATTCGCTTTACTACATCCACATCTGGGCGCAGAATCCTTTTTGCGAAACCGTTCTGTAACAAAAGGAGTCCCATGGATCGCAAAAAAGCAATCGCGCTCTCATTTTCCGTTCCCATCGCATGGGGCTTTTCGTACCCCCTCATGAAGATCGGCATGGACAGCATGAACGCCACGAGCATCGTCGCGCTGCGCTGCATCATCGCCTTTGTGGCCTGCCTGCTGCTCTTCCACAAGCACGCGGTGCGCATCAACCGTGACCTGATGGTCCGCGCCGCCATCATCGGCGCCATCATGGCAACCGAGATCACCTGCATGTGCCTGGGCTCCAGCCTCACCTCCGCCTCCACCGCCGGCTTTTTGCAGAGCCTGACGGTCGTAATCGTGCCGTTTGCCAACGCGGCCCTGCTGCGTCGCGCTCCCGAGCGCAAGGTGCTCATCGGCACCGCCATCGTCACCTGCGGCATGTTGCTGCTCTCGGGCGCCGACTTTACCAGCCTGAATCCCGGCGCGATCATCATGCTGCTCTCGGCCTTTATCTATGCCGGCCACATTATCATCGCCAAGCGCTTTGTCGAAGAAGTCGATCCGCTGGCTCTGGGCGTTTGGCAGCTGGGCTTCGGCGGCTTGTTCTCGGGTATCGCCGCATTTACCTTTGGCGGCTTCACGCTTCCCAGCACGCCGAGCGAGATCGTCGTTATCGTTGCGCTCGCACTCATCTGCTCTGCCTACGGCTTTATCACCCAGACGCTCGTGCAGCCCCATGTACCTGCCGAAACCACTGGCTTCGCCTTCTCGCTCGAGCCGGTCTGCTCCGCCGTCTTTTCGTTCTTCCTGGTCGGCGAGGTCCTGAGCCCCATCGCCTTCTTTGGCGCCGCCCTCATCCTCACCGGCGTCATGGTGGCAACTGTCGAGCTTCCGCGCCTTCGCGCACATGGGCATGCTCATATGGCGGCAGCGCCCGAGCACGTCTCGTAGACCCCACTCCTCATACAGCCGCGACATACAGGCAACCGGTGCGCCTTTACAATGGATGCCGACATAGCATCTGCCCTAAAGGAGCTCCATGGACACCGCAACTCGCGACCGCAACATAGCAACTTGGTTGGGCGATGCGCCGCAGCCGGTACGTGATACTACGAACCAGCTACTCGAGCGCATCGCCCTTCTGCGTGCCGAGCAGACCATCTACCCGGCACAAGACGACATCCTCAATGCCCTCGCCTACACGCCGGCCGACCAGGTCAAGGTTGTCATCTTGGGCCAGGACCCTTATCACGGACCCAACCAGGCCATGGGGCTGTCGTTCTCGGTGCCCGCTACGCAAACCAAGTTGCCGCCGAGCCTGCGCAACATCTATAAGGAACTCAACGCCGATCTGGACTGCCCCATTCCCGCCACGGGAGACCTAACCCCCTGGGCACAACAGGGCGTCCTACTCCTTAACACGACGCTCACCGTGCGCGAGCATGCCGCGAACTCGCACGCCAAGCTGGGCTGGAGCACGCTCACCGACTACGTTATCGAACGCTGCTGTCAGCTGCCCCAGCCGGTCGTCTTTTTGGCATGGGGCCGCTTTGCCCAGCAGATGGTCGACGGCAAGCTCGCCGTGACCGGCACAGGCAAGGCAGCCGGCAAGTTCTGCCTGGCCTCTACGCATCCCTCGCCGCTTTCGGCAAACCGCGCCACAGCAGAACTCCCCGCTTTTATGGGGTCGCGCCCCTTCTCCGCTGCCAATCGGCTACTCGAACAGCACGGCTCGACCCCCGTCAACTGGACTTGCCTCGGCTAAAAAC
>CABMPS010000079.1 GCA_902388545.1 uncultured Collinsella sp. | reverse complement strand
TCAACTCGGTCTACGTCTTTGATGACCGGGTCGTACTCAATTTCAACTTCACGGATGATGCCAAAACGGTCACCCGTGAGGAAGTGTTGGGTTCGAGTGCTGTGGACAATGCTCCAGTATGCTGGGATCGAACTCGCTAGCCGGAATCACACGGTACCCGTGACGCAGCAGCAGATCGACAAAAACACCATTGCCCACAGTGAGCGTGCCGCTAAAGGTGCCATCGTAGACGCGACCCGCACCGCACGAGGGGCTACGGTCCTGTAAGACGCACGCAGCGATCTCGGACGGGCCGCCCGCCTGCTCGCACATATCGAGCGCGCGCTGAGCACCCTGGCGAAACTCGCGATCGACCGAGATGCCCTCGCAGGTACAAACCTCGCCATTCACAATCTCGGACGGCTTGCGCGGTGTGGGCAAGCCGCCAAAAACCTCGGGACACACCAACAGGACCTCGGTCCCTGTGCGTTCGCAGGCCTCGACCAACGCGCGATGGTAATTGTCGAGCCCGTTATATTTGCAGCTCTCTCCCATCAAGCAGGCACTCACCACGATCTTCATACATATCCCTCCCAAACAAAACGCCCCATTTGAGATAGAAACTCAAATGGGGCGTTCGACGTTGTGCAACCAGCCTTACTGCTGCTTTGGCATCAGCGGATTCTCGCGCGTGAGGAGATTCATGAACTCCTCGCCCGTGATCGTCTCCTTCTTGTACAGATAACGAGCCAGCTCATGGAGCTTAAACTTGTTTTCCTTCAGGATCTGCAGGGCGCGGTCATGTGCGTCCTCGATCAGCTTGGCGACGATCGCGTCGACGCGCTCGGCCGTACCGGGGGCACAGGTGAGCGACGTGTCCTGGTTGAGGTAGGCATTCTGAACGGTACCGAGCGCCATCATGCCAAACTCTTCCGACATACCAAAGCGCGTCACCATGTTGCGGGCGAGCTTGGTGGCCTGCTCGATATCATTGGCCGCGCCAGTCGTCATCTCACCAAAGATGAGCTCCTCGGCAGCACGTCCGCCGCAGTAGACAGCGAGCTTGTCGAGCACCTCCTGGCGCGTGGTCAAGAAGCGCTCGTCCTCCTCGACCTGCATGGTGTAGCCCAGAGCACCGCTCGTACGCGGCACGATGGTGATCTTCGTAACCGGCGCAGAACCCTTCTGGCGGGCGGCAACGATGGCATGGCCGATCTCGTGATAGGACACGACCTGTTTCTCGTGATCGGACAGCACCGTGGACTTACGCTGCTGGCCGGCGATGACGACCTCCACCGACTCCTCGAAGTCGTCCTGGGTTGCACGCTTGCGACCCTCGCGAACGGCGCGCAGGGCGCCCTCGTTGATGATATTGGCCAGGTCGGCGCCCGAGGCTCCGGGCGTGGCGCGGGCAATCGCGGTCAGATCGATCGGCGGCTCGGTCTTCACACTCTTGGCGTGAAGCTCGAGGATGTTCTTGCGGCCGGTCAGGTCGGGCAGCTCAACGGGGATGCGGCGGTCAAAACGACCGGGGCGCAGCAGAGCGGGATCGAGGCTGTCAGGACGGTTGGTGGCAGCGAGGACGACGATACCCTTGTGGTTGTCGAAGCCATCCATCTCGGTCAGCAGCTGGTTGAGCGTTTGCTCACGCTCGTCGTTGCCGCTAAAGCCGCCACCGTCACGCTTTTTGCCGATGGTATCAATCTCATCGATAAATACGATACAGGGGGCCTTTTCCTTAGCCTGCTTAAACAGGTCGCGCACCTTGGCGGCGCCACGGCCGACGAACATCTCGACGAACTCAGAGCCCGAAATGCTAAAGAACGGTACGCCCGCCTCGCCGGCAACAGCCTTGGCAAGCAGGGTCTTACCAGTGCCAGGAGGGCCCACGAGAAGAGCACCGCGCGGCAGCTTGGCGCCGATTTCCTCATAGCGCTGCGGCTTCTCCAGAAAGTCGACGACCTCCTTCAGGGATTCCTTGGCCTCTTCGTGACCAGCAACATCCTTAAAGGTCACGCCAACATCCTTGGAGGCGATAACGCGCGCACCGGACTTACCCAGACCGCCGCCGCCAAAGCCGCCGCCACCAAAATTCATGGACGGGCCGTCATCGCCCATGGCCTTCTTCATACGGCGGTTGAGCCACCAGCCGATGAGGAAGAAAATCGCCATGGGAAGGACGAGCGTGAGCAAGTAGTAAGTCATCAGGCCCGAGTTCTTATCGGGAACCACCGACTCCAGCGAGGCGCCGGCCTCGAGCACGCGATCGGTAAAGCCCGTGTCACTCGGCACGCCGGTCGTCTTGTAGGCGATGTTCTCGTCCTCGCCCTTCTTGGTGTAATAAATCGAGTAATCGTCCGTGTTGTACTCGACCTTGTCGACACTCTTCTTATCGAGCGCTTTGACAAACGTCGAATAATCGGTCTTCGTAATCTGCTGCGTGTGACCGATGTTGGGGAACAGAACGGTCGAGAGCACGAGGTAGACGACGAAGGCGATGAGCACGTAGAGGATCATATTCCGTCTACGTTTGTTGTCATCCATCTCCATCTGCTTGAACTCCATCTACTGGGGTTGATAATGTTTTCTAGAATACCCAACCCGGACGGCGATAAACCGACGCCGGGCACGAAAGGACAGAGATGGCATCACTGGGAGTCGGCAAGGTTCAAATCTATACGGGCGACGGCAAGGGCAAGACGACGGCTGCGCTGGGGCTCGCGCTGCGCGCCACGGGCTATGGACTTAACGTACTCATGCTTCAGTTTGCCAAGAAGCTGCACTGCGCCGAACATGACGCAGCTCCTCGATTGGGGCTACGCATCGTACAAGCCAACCGCGACACACCCGAAGCCTGCGCTGCACAGATCATGGAGCTGGCGCGCGAGCAGATATCACAGGTCGACGTTCTGATTTTGGATGAACTCGGCGAGGCCATGCGACGGGGCTTTGTGACGCGCGAAGATGTCGAAGCGTTGATCGCGATGAAACCAACCACCACGGAGCTCGTGCTCACCGGCCGCGGCCTGCTGCCCCTCGCCGACCTTGCCGACCTAGTTACCGAAATGCGCCCCGTCAAACACTACTTCGACGAAGGCCTCCTAGCCCGCCAAGGCATCGAATACTAAATGATCCGAAGGGGACGGAGGAAAACGGATCATTAGGCGGTGGCGCGGCCGAGCCAGTTGCCGCTGTGGTGGTAGATGGTAAACATCGTGGCCGTGATGAGCCAGGTTACGGGGTAAACCAGCAGCAGGTGCTCAAGCGACGGATCGAACGGCATAATCGCAAACACCCAGATCACCCTGAGCACGACGGTGCCAAAAATCGTGAGCAGCATGGGCTGCAAGCTCACGCCGGCGCCGCGAATGGAGCCCGACGCATTTTCGATAATCGAGAAGATCGCGTAGAACGGCGCGATGAAATGAAGAATCGTCGTGGTGTACGCCGAAATCGAAGCATCGTCGACAAACAGACGCGACAACGGGCCCGAGAACACCATCAGCACGGCAGAGAGGCCACCGATCAGCGCAAACGAAAGCACGAGCGACGTGTGGTAGCCCTTGCGCATGCGCTCGTAATTACGCGCGCCAAAGTTCTGCGCCGAGAACGTAGTGATCGATACGCCGAGCGCCTCGGTCACCATCCAGATAATGCCATCCAGGCGCCCAGATAGACCCCATGCCGTGGTGACATCGGCACCAAACGAGTTGACCGACATCTGGATCAGCACGTTCGAGATCGAATAGGCAGCCGATTGAAAACCGAGTGGCAGACCGCACGAGATCATACTCTTACAAATACCGCGATCGATGCCGAGCTTAGACAGCGAAAGACGCCATGCACCCGGAGCGCGCATCATGCGCAACACGATCATCGTTGCATTGGAGCAAATGGTCAGCGCTACCGCGATGCCGCAGCCCAGCGCCTCCATATGCAACACAGCAACAAAGATGATATCCAGCACCACGTTAACAAGGCAGCCAGAGGCAATGATCACAGCGGGACCGCGCGTATCCCCCACGGCACGCAGCAGTGCGGTTCCCATATTAAGCAGCAGTGCCGCAACCATCGCGGCAAAATAACAGCGAGCATAGGCAACGCCCTCGGCAAGTAGCTCGTGCGGCGTATTCATCAACACCAGCATGGGCTCGACAAAAACCATGCCAAGAATGGAAACGACGATGCCGCCCACCAAAGCAAGCGTCATGGCTGTATGGACCGAACGGCTCAGACGCTCGCTATCGTGCTGGCCAAAAAACTGACCCGTGATAACGGACAACCGGCGCCAACGCCAACGCAAAAACCAATGCAGAGCTCGGTGAGCACCATCGTGGCTTGAATGCCGCCAAGCGCAAGCTTGCCGCCAAACTGACCGACGATATAGGTACCGATAAGCGTGTATGCCTGCTGAAAGAACGAACTAAAAAAGATAGGGACGCACAGCGACAGTAGCTGCTGCCAAATAACGCCCTGCGTTACATCGATAGCCGTAGATTTCTTAGCCACACGCCCTCCCCACCAGCGTACGTCAAACAACAAAACGGCAATTTAAGACCAAAGCCAATACCAGCTTAGCACCGACCGACGTCGGCCGAAACGCCCCGAACCAGAGCCCGGTGCTAACTATCTGCCTAGTGATACAGCCCCGGCTGGTAGTGGTACTCGTTGCTCACATGCGGGCACAGCTGCCAAAAGGCAACAGCACTTGCCGCGGCCACGTTGAGCGAATCGACCCCATGCGCCATCGGAATACGCACGGCGCGGTCGCAGCCTGCAATGGTCTTGGCGCCCAAGCCAGCACCCTCGGTGCCCATAAAGATTGCCAGGCGATCAATCTTCTGCAGCACAGGATCGTCCAGCGAAACGGAATCATCCGTCAACGCCATAGCGGCACACGAAAAACCGGCATCATGAAGCGCGGCCAGGCCATCATGTGGCCACACGCGAGCCTCACTGCCAATACGCGTCCACGGCACTTGAAACACGGTGCCCATGCTCACGCGGGCCGAGCGACGATACAGCGGGTCGCAGCACGTAGGGCTCACCAGAATGCCGTCGACATTGAGCGCGGCAGCCGAGCGGAAAATCGCGCCCACGTTCGTGTGGTCGACAATGCCCTCGAGCACGCACACGCGCACAGGGCGCTCCCCCGCCGCCTCGACAACGCCACCCAAGAACTCATCGACCGGAATCTGACGCGGGCGACAAAACGCCGCGAGCGCACCGCGCGTCACGTTAAAGCCCGTCAACTGCTCCATGAGCTCCATCGAGGCCACGAACACCGGGACCGGACCCGCTCCCTCGCGCACAACCAAGCGCTCAAACAGCGGCATCATCTGGTCGAGCCAGCGTTCACCCAAAAGAAAGCTCACCGGCTCGTATCCGGCGCGAACCGCACGCTCGATGACCTTGGCACTCTCGGCGATAAAGATGCCCTTTTGCGGCTCCAGCACGCAGCGAAGCTCACGCTCGGTCAGTCGCACGTAGGCATCGAGCCGCTCGTCCTCGAGCGAATCAATTCGCAGCACCTCAACGGCATCAGTCATAGCAGCCAGCCCGCACCCTTCTTTACAGCACATCAATACCAAACGAGGCGACGCTAAGCGCCGCCCCTCAATCATTCCAACCCGATAATACCGTGGGCAAATAGGAGATTTACGCCTCAATGCGACGATACGTCACGAACTCATAATCGAGGCCTTCGTCACCCTCGCCCGCGGCAATCGTGGCAACCCCTTCGCGCCGCGCAACTTCCCACGCGGGATCGGCGTCCAAGTCGGGAAAGTACGTGTCCACGGGATGGACGCAGTGGTCATGCGTGACCTCGGCCTCCACGCAGTACGGCAAAAACTGCCGATAGACATCGCCGCCGCCGATCACCCAGGCAACGGGCTCATCGGCAACCGCGGCGAGCGCCTCGCCGATACTATGCACCACGTCGACACCTTCGGGCGAAAAATCCTCGTCGCGCGTGAGCACGATATTGCGACGATTCTTGAGCGGACGCCCGCCGGGAAAACTCAGCAGGGTCTTGCGCCCCATAATAACCGGGCAACCTTTGGTGCACGCCACAAAATGACGCATGTCGGCACGGTTGGACACCACCATGTCGCCCTCGCACCCAATACCCCAGTCATCGCACACGGCGACAATGGCAGAAAGCTTACACGTCATGCGCGTCACCTACACCGCAATGGGGATGTTCTTGACCTGCGGGCCGTGCTCATAGCCCTCGACAATCAGGTCGTCGGTCGTAAACGCATAGAAGTCATGCACATCGGGGTTAAGCGTTACCTTAGGCGCGGCAAACTGCGGACGCTCGATAAGCTCCCGGACGATATCGACATGACGGTCGTAAATGTGGGCATCGGCAATCACATGCAGCAACTCGCCGGGAATCATATCGACCGACTGCGCGACCATCATCAGCAAAATGGCGTACTGGCACACATTCCAGTTGTTCGCAGCCAAAATGTCCTGGCTGCGCTGGTTGAGAATCATGTTGAGCGTCGGTTTATCATCCTGCGGACGCTGCGTCACGTTATACGTCACGCTGTAGGCACACGGATACAGGTGCATCTCGGACAGGTCGCTAAACACATAGGTGTTCGTCATAATGCGGCGGCTGTACGGCGTGTTCTTAAGGTCGTACAGCACGCGATCCATCTGGTCAAAGTCACCCTCGGCATAATGGCTCTTCTGCCCAATCTGATACCCGTAGGCCTTGCCGATGGAGCCAGTCTCGTCGGCCCACTCGTCCCAAATATGGCTGTTGAGGTCATGCACGTTATTGGACTTCTTTTGATAGATCCATAGGATCTCATCCATGGCAGATTTGAGGGCCGTACGACGCAAGGTAAGCGCCGGAAACTCCTCACGTAGGTCATAGCGTGCCGTGACACCAAAGTTTTTAATGGTATAGGCAGGGGTGCCATCCTCCCACACCGGGCGGACCTTTTGGCCCTCGGTGGTGGTGCCATGGTCCAGAATATCGCGGCACATGGTTACAAAGTGTTGATCAGCCTTGCTCATTGACCCTCCTGTCAGTCGCCTAAAAGCGAGATTCATTGTATCCCAGGCGCAAGCGGCCCCACAGCCCTAACATAAGCCCACAATTTCTGGCATATGCCAGAAATTCATTGCATAAATCTGCGCGTTCGCTATTCTATTGTTGACATATGTCAGATAAGGAGAGCACATGGCAGGAAGACGCGAAAAACTGCGCCGCGTCGGGATCATCCCCGAATACCGCGGCTTTACCCCTGACGGCCTAGCCAGCGGAGACGCCATCGACATGACGGTCGACGAACTCGAGGCGCTGCGCCTGTGCGACCTGGAAGGCCTTAACCAAGAGGCAGTCGCACAGCAGATGGGTATCGCGCGCGCCACGGTGGCGGCTATTTGCAGCCGCGCGCATCGCAAGGTGGCAAACGCGTTGGTCAATGGTCGGGCGCTCATCATCGAAGGCGGCAATATTGCGTACTCCCCCATTACCACGGCAACGGCCGTATGGCCAGCAAAGGAGGTCGACACCATGAGGGTGGCAACCACGTACGACAACGGCAACATCTTTACGCACTTTGGCCGCAGCGAGCAGTTCAAGATCTACGACATTCAGGATGGCAAGGTACTCAACGAGCAGGTCGTGGGCACCGACGGCACCGGTCACGGTGCCCTTGCGGGCCTGCTCGCCAACGGTGGCGTGGACACGCTCATCTGCGGCGGCATCGGCGGTGGCGCCATCAACGCGCTTGCCCAAGCCGGCATCACGGTGTACGCAGGAGCTCAGGGCAGCTGCGACGCTTGTGTCGAGGCCCTTATCGCCGGAACGCTCGCACAGAACGGCGAGGCCACGTGCGGCTGCCACGGCCATGACCACGACCACGCCCACGAACATGGCGAGTCCTGCAGCTGCCACGGCCATCACGAGCACGAGGGCCACGAGGGCTGCGGCTGCCACTAACGGCACTGCACCGCGAGCTCGGGGCGCGACGCTGAACGCAGCCCTACTATCAAAGCCAACAACAAAGGCCGCCCGGTAGCTTCCGAGTGGCCTTTGCCATATCAAGCTGGAATTACAGCCCTATTTCTTATTGCGCATCTGCGCTTCCATCTGGCGCAGCAGGTCCATATCGGACTTAGGACCACCCGTTCCCAGGCCGCCCATGCCGCCCAAGCCCATGGCATCCAGACCGGGAATATTGGGCATGCGCATCTTCTTGCCCTTCTTGCCCTTTTTGCCCTTCTTGCCGCCGGCCTGTGCCTGATTGGCCATCGTGCGCATGCGGCCCATCATCTTGTTCATCTCGCCCCACTGCTTCATAAGGCTATTGACCTCGGTGGGGGTCACACCGGCGCCCTTGGCGATACGCGCGCGACGCTGGCCGTTGATGATGGAGGGACGCAGACGCTCCTCCTTGGTCATCGACATGATGATGGCCTCGTTCTTGTCGAAGATGCCCTCGTCCAGGTTACCGCCCATCTGGTTGAGCGTAAAATGGTGTTCTGGAAAGTC
>CABMPS010000078.1 GCA_902388545.1 uncultured Collinsella sp. | reverse complement strand
TTGAGCAATACCACTTGCCGCTAGGAGGATAAAAATAAGGTACATGGATGAATTAGGAATAAAATCTAAGGATCCCTGTAAAAAAAGCAAGTTGAGGAAAGCCAGTAATGTGGCGAAGAAACTATTAATAACTAATAAAATTGAATAATTGGTTTGAAAGCGTGTTAAATGTAAAAAACTTTTTATAAAAGCTATTAGTGATAATGGCACATAAAACACTGAAAAGACCATCAGATAGTAAAAAACAAATAATAAGCCTGAGTATGGACTACCCAAATAATAATAGAGAGGATTATCCATCACGAAGATTATGAGGGAAACTATAGATAAGAGAAAAAGGATAAAAAAGCGTGTTTTTATGGGACGTATACCATAAAAAATTAAATATATAGTAGAAACAATAACCATAAGAATAATAGCAGGAACAGCTACATCTGCATGGTAAACCAGGTAATCAATAACATTAAAATCCATTTTTCTACCTCCATTGATTTCTAGTCAATGACACATCAAATAGTTAATAAACTATGTAGAAAATAAATAACTTATCTCTTTATAAAACCAAGCATCTATTGATAGTAAGCGTTCTCCCTAACTCTATCTTATTACTTTCCCTTCTGGTCTGCAACCTAAAATGCACCACTTTCCTCAAGCGTAAATTTAACGTTATCTTCAATCCATTGACGGCGTGGTGCTGGTTTATCTCCCATAAGGACTGAGACACGACGTTCGGCACGCGCTAAGTCATCAATCGTCACTCGGATAAGCGTTCTTGTTTCAGGATCCATGGTTGTTTCCCAAAGCTGGTCCGCATTCATTTCACCAAGCCCCTTGTAACGTTGAAGAAGAGCGCCACGACCAAATTTTTGCACGTCGGCGCGCGCCAGGGCGGGGGAGTCGTTGATGCCGTCGCCCACCATGGCGACCTTGCCGCCCGCATCCTGCAGTTCGCGCACGTGGCGTTCCTTGTCGGCGGGGAGGATGTCGGCGATGACCTGCTCGCTGCTCAGTCCCACGCGGCGGGCGATGGCCTCGGCCGTCACGCGGTTGTCGCCAGTGAGCATGCGCACATCGACGCCGAGCTTGCGGAGCGCGGCGATGGCCTCGGCGCTCGTCTCCTTGACCTCATCAGCCACGGCGATGGTGCCGACAAGCTCGCCGTTCTTGGCAAAGAACAGCGGCGTCTTGCCCTCGGCGGCAAATTGCTCGGCAAGGCCGGCGGGCACCTTCGCGCCCAGCTCGACCATCAGGCGCACGTTGCCGGCAGCGATGACGTTTTGTCCCTCGCGCGCCGTAACGCCTCGTCCAGGCACGGCGGCAAAGTCCTCGACCGTGCGCGCCACGATTCCGCGCGACTCGCACTCGGCCATGATCGCCTCGGCCAGCGGGTGCTCGCTCGAGCGCTCCAGCGCGGCAGCGAGCTTCAGTAACGCCTTTTCGCTCATGGCGGGCGAGCCGTCAGCGCGCGTGGCTACTACGATATCGGTCACGGCAGGCTTGCCGCGGGTGACCGTGCCCGTCTTGTCGAGCACTACGGTGCCCACACTGCGCAGATTCTCCAGCGCCTCGGCACTCTTGAACAGAATGCCCATCTCGGCGCCCTTGCCGGTACCCACCATAATGGCGACGGGCGTGGCCAGACCCAGTGCGCACGGGCAGCTGATCACCAGCACGGCCACGGCGGAGGTGAGCGCCTCGTTCATGCTGCCGGTCAGTGCCATCCACACTACAAAGGTCACGACCGAGATTACAAACACCACGGGCACGAACACGCCGGCGACCTTGTCGGCCATGCGGGCGATGGGCGCCTTGGTGGCGTTGGCGTCCTCGACGAGCTGGATAATCTTGGCGAGCGACGTGTCGGCGCCCACACGCGTGGCGCGGAAGGTAAACGAGCCCGTGCGGTTGACCGTGGCCGCGTTGACGGTGGCACCGGCGGTCTTTTCCACGGGGATGGACTCGCCGGTGAGCGCACTCTCGTCCACGGCCGAGCTGCCCTCGAGCACCACGCCATCGACGGGGATGGACTCTCCGGGGCGTACGCGCAGGACCTGGCCGGGAAGGATGCTGTCGACGTCGACGGTGGTCTCGGTGCCATCCTCTGCCACGACGGTCGCGCTCTTGGGCGCCAGGTCGATGAGCGCCTCGATGGCGCCGCCGGTCTTGGATTTGCTGCGTGTCTCGAGGTATTTGCCCACGGTGACGAGCGACAGGATCGTGCCCGCACTCTCAAAATACAGGTTGCCCATGCTCGTCATCATGGCCTCGTGGATTTGCCCGGCGGCCAGCTGGTCGGCCATGATAAACATGGCATAGAACGACCAGGCGACGGAAGCGGTGGCGCCCACGGCAATAAGGGCGTCCATGGTGGGCGCGCCGTGCGCGAGCGATTTAAACCCGTTGATAAAGTACGCGTCGTTGACATAGACGATGGGGATAAGCAGGACGAGCTCGGTGAGGGCGAGCGTCATGCTGTGGGTATGGTCGGTGAAAATGCCGGGCAGCGGCCAGCCAAGCATGTGCCCCATGCCTATGTAGAACAGTGGGATGAGGAATACGATCGAGACGATGAGACGAGTGCGCATGGCGGAGGCGGCGGCCTCCAGCTTTTTGGTCGGCGACTCCATATGGGCGGCGCCGGACCTGGCTTGCGTACTGCCGCTTTGGGCGGCGTCGGTGCCCGTGCTGACGGGTGAGGCCGAGTAGCCAGCGCGATCGACGGCGGTGCAGATGTCGTCGGGGGTGACCTGCGCGGAGTCGTAGTCCACCAGCATAGAGCCGGCGAGCAGATTGACCGCGACGCTCTCGACGCCGTCGAGCTTGCTCACGGCACGATCCACGTGCGCCTGGCAGGCGGCGCATGTCATGCCACCCACGTCGAACTTATCTTGAGCCATGGCTTCTCCTTTCTGTGGTTCGCTGTTGGAATTGTTAACCTGCTGATACTATACACCCATACCCCCTGGGGGTGTCCAGTAATGGTTGGAATGTATGACTTTTCATTACAGATGAGGGCGGCTGCTCAATCGGTGGCCGTCCCAACCAATCATCTCAATCTGTAACATCTAGAGAAGTTTTAACCCCTTACTGTTACAGATTGAGATGTTGTCTCGCGGGGTTGGGGTTTTGTCTTGATCTGTAACATCTAGACCTGTATCTGCCGAGCTAGTGTTACAGATCAAGACAATTGCCGGGAAGGGGGTCCCGTCACGGCAAGACGCCCGCTCCCTAGATGCAGAACCCGGGGATCACGCAGGTTCGCTTGCTTGGCTTTTCCGCAGGCGTTGCGTACGTAAAGACGTCGCCGTCGTAGCCCACACGGTTCATATAGAGCGTGCCTTCGCTCTCCGATGTGTCGGGACTCACCGTTCGTTCCCACCAGCAGGTGTCCTTGCCCTTCCACTGGCGGACCATCGTCTCGTTCGTGGAATACGGGCTCACCTTGAGCTCGCGGAAGAGCTGATACTCCTTGCCCTCGCCGTTGTAGATGTCTGCCAGGTAGTGATAGCCCTCGGCAAACGAATCGGGCGGTTGCGTACCGCACAGCTCGACCATGGCGGGCAGCCAAAGGGTTGCGGGCAACTCGCTCAGACACGATGCACTGTTGGCGGCGCCAACGTTATTTGAGATCTTTTTGACGGATTTGATGAGTGCGCGCAACTCGTTGGGCAGCAGCTTAAGGCCGTCGCCGTTGAGCCATTCCCGCAGCTCGCAATCTGCCCAGCCGGCGCTCGGCGGTTCAGCCGCAGCGTTGCGCTCGGCAATACCCGCATCGAACATAAACGTCAGTCCGGCCTTGCCCGTCCCGTCCAGAAGCTCATCGTGACGGATGCCCACAAGCTGCGCGCCAACCTCCAGCCCGTTGGCGAGCTTCACACGCTTGGTACACGGATAGGGGATATGCCCATCAGTGTCGAGCAGGTGGTAGCGCTTGGCAATCTCGCGTGCCTCGCTACGGGTCTCGGCGGCCTTAATCTTGAGCGAAATTTCCTGCAGCTGATCCCAGGCGTAGTCGTCAAGCGAACCGCGGATGCCGTCCAGGTAGTCGGGGATGCCAAAGCCATGGGTTGCCGCCCCGATAACGCCGAGCCCCGCAACGGCTGCAACGACGCCGCCGATGACAAAGCGGCGGCGGGTCATGGCATCGTGACGGGCCTGCTCCAGGATCTCTCGTGCGCGCTCGCCGGCGACGTCGACCTTAAGGTGCGTGCCAGAATCGATATCAATTGCGGCCTCGTCTCCTGCACCCTCGCGGTCCTCAGATTCTGCAGCGGGGAGGTATGTCGAGAGCACCTCGAGCATCTGCTGCTCGGTAGGGCGATCGCCCTGTTCGACCGAGATGCCTTTCATGATGATCTGGACAAGCGCTTTGTCGCCCTCGCAGCGCGGCTCGAGCGGCGCCGGTTTGGTCTTGGTCTTTATGAGGTAGAACGAGCCGGTCGCCGCGGCACCCGTCGACTCGACATCGAACGGTTTGCGACCGCTGTAGAGCTGGTACAGAATGCTCGAAAGCGCATAGACGTCGATCGCGGGCGAGCGGCGAAGGGCCGCGATGCCTTCGATATCCTGCGTGAGCATTTCGGGCGCGGCATATGCGGGTGTGGCAAAACGCCAAATGTCGGCACGTCGGGTGATTGTGTCGTCGCCGAGTGCCATGGTCGCGGAGCCCATGTCGATGAGGCAGGGGTCAAAGGAGCAATCGGCAATCTGCTGCTCGAGCGTTCGGCTGGTGGTGCGGAACATGATATTGGCAGGCGACAGGTCGCGATGGATGACCGGATTCACGAGGCCTTGGGTCATCAAGAGCGCACGAAGCACAGCGTTTCCGACGGCGGCGACCATCTGGGTGGTCAGCCCGCCCGAGGCGTCGTGAGGAAGCAGGGGCAGCGCCTGCTTGAGTGAGATGCCCTCGACCCACTCCATGAGGATGAGCGGGTCGTCCTCGCACGATCCGTAGCCATAGACGCGCGGAAATCCGCGCAGGTGCGAGACGGTACACAGATGACGGTACTCCTCGAACAGCGCGGCGGTGTTGGCCAGGTGAGCGGCCGATTGCTCGGCGGAGCGGTCGGGGGCTTGGCCGGAAAGGATGGCGTTGTCCTTGAGTAGCTTGACGGCAAAGACCTCACCGCTCGTGTTGGTCGCGCGAAGCACATGTCCGATATTGCCGCTGTCGCGGTATGCCGTCTGAAGAATAAGCGTCATAAACCGGCGCTTGGCATCATCCTCGGCACTGGGGTCGACTGCCACGGCGGTATCGAACGTATCGAGACGGATGAGTTTGTCGCCATAGGCGCTATCGGTAGTATCCATGGCGTTCCTTTGTCTGGCATGGGTTGCCGCGCGTATACGTGGGCAGTGCGGATATCGGTAAAGTACTATGATAGCCGCACTGCCCACGTATACCGCTGGGTATTGTCGTTTACGACGTAGAAGGCAGTAGACGAAAGACGGGCGGTGACCGTCTTTCGATCACCGCCCGCGCTAGTCCACAATAACGAGAAACGTTGTATGGAGACCCAAGTGAAGCCTGTCGCTGTTTTCGATTTCCACCGGGGGATAGATCTTGCCGGGTTCGCGTTGGTCGCGCGGCGGCTCAATCACAATATCGCCGTCGCCCGCGCCCGATTCGAGCACTGTGCCGTTGGTCGATCCAAGGCCCTGGGCGTACCAGCGTCCACCTTCGAGCCAAATGCGGAGATGCTCGCGCGATGCATCGGTGCCTACATCGGTGATGCTGGGCGAGGTTTTGGGCAAGGACCCAATTACCGTGCCGCGCGGATCGCGTGTGAGGGGATGGATTTGCATGTCGGCGCAGTTGTCGGCATGGGTTCTGAGCAGACCGAGGTTGGGGGCGACAGTGCGCGGCTGCTCCAGGCTGCTCATAAAGCCACGTCCGACGGTAGTTTCGGTGGTGCCAAAGTGCCCGCCTGTCTTGCTGTCGCAAAAGCGCTCGACGGTGGCCACGCCTTGGATGGGGTCAGCGAGCGCCCCCGTTGCCACAAAGAGCATAAGGTAAAGCGTACTCTTCTCGCGCACGGCATTGCCGTCAAAGTTGTCGATGCGATTGAGGGCATTTGCATATAGGCGGCTGTCCAACTTGTAGCTGGCGAGAGCCGACATCATTTCGTTGGCGGCCGGGCCGCGATAGTGCTCGGCGATTGCCTGATAGGCGGACTCGCCGCTGCCGAGCTTGCTGCAGATTGCCGCGGAAAGATTGAGCGTGGTGATGGCAAAGTCGCTGTAGATGGCGGGCGCGCACTGGTCAGGCTCGCGATGGACGATGTAACGGGTGAGATACGAGCGGTTGGAAGAGCATTTCTCGAGCAGGGTACTGCCGAGATAAGAGTTTCCATTGATGAGCATTCGGGCAATCTCGAGATGTTTAAGACCGCCGAACGAGCGAATATCGTTATAGAGGACCGAGCAAGGCGTCTCTGCTGCCACGGATCCCTCCTTTGATTGCTTCCTAGCCAATATGGCGATAGGAATTAATGGCCCCCGGTGGGCGACGTATTAAATGGCTGCGCAATATATAGCGTAACCAAAGCAACATTATAGGCCACATGTTCGAAATTGCAGGAAGACTGAGAGATTTGGTTTGGACTGGACGGAAATCCCCCTCTGTCTTGTTCTGTAACATTTGGGGCCGGTTTTGCTTCGCAGCCGTTACAGATTGAGACAATCAGCCGGGCCCGCCGCGTCCGCCTCGTCATCTGTGGTTTACGTGGGGGCATGCGAAGCACGGGTATACTAACCCGCGGCGAATCTGCTCCATCGTTTAGTGCTGCTGCGTCTGGACGGCGCGTGATAGGGCTGCCAAAGCGATCGCCAGCGTGCTGAGCAACGTCCTCTCTGTGCGCACCCGTTTTTGTATGTATTAGCGCACTACCAAGCACGCCCGCGCGGCCGCATGCCGTGCCCATTGCGCGTGCAGATAAGGAACAACAACATATGCGTAATTCTGTATCCGACGTCACCGACGCCGAGATTCTGGACGAGACCCGCGAGGCCATGACCCAGGCTGCCTTCGATGCTGCCGATGAGGCCAATGCTGCCCAGGCCGTCGAGTCCGCTACCGAGAGCCTGCCCGCCTTTGACGAGCTGGGCCTTTCCGACGAGATGCTTCGTGCTATCGAGAACCTGGGCTACACGGCGCCGACGCCCGTGCAGGCCGGTTCGATTCCTGTGGTGCTCGAAGGCCGCGACCTGCTTGCCGCCGCTCAGACCGGCACCGGCAAGACGGCTGCCTTTTTGCTGCCGACCATGAACAATCTGGAGCACATCGCTCCTCCCAAACCCGTACGCGAGCGCGGCGGCCGCAACCGTCGTCGCGGCGCCAAGAAGCCCGAGGGCAACGGCCGCGGTCCCGTGATGCTCGTCATCACCCCTACGCGCGAGCTTGCCCAGCAGATCGACGAGGTCGCGAGCAAAATCGCCGACGTCACCGGCCATGTTGCCGTGACCGTCGTGGGCGGCGTGAGCTACAAGCCCCAGACCGCTGCCCTCAAGTACGGTTGCGACATCCTGGTCGCCACGCCGGGCCGTCTGGTCGATCTGATCGAGCAGGGTGCCTGCCACCTGGACGAGGTCAAGGTGCTGGTGCTCGACGAGGCCGACCGCATGCTCGACATGGGCTTTTTGCCCGCCGTTCGCCGCATTGTGCGCGAGACGCCGGCCGAGCGCCAGACGCTGCTGTTCTCGGCGACCCTCGACGAGGAGGCCGTGGGCGAGATCACCGACCTGGTGAGCGACCCGGCACGCGTGGAGATCGCGCCCGCTACATCGACCGCCGACACCGTCGACCAGTTTGTGTTCCCGGTGTCCATCGAGGCAAAGAATAACCTGCTGCCCGAGTTCCTCAAAAAGGAGGGCCCGGAGCGCACCATCGTCTTTATGCGCACCAAGCACCGCGCCGACAGCTGCTGCCGTCGTCTGGAGCGCAAGGGCATCAAGGCCGCCGCGATTCACGGCAACCGCAGCCAGGCCCAGCGCGAGCGCGCGCTCTCGGCTTTCCGCGACGGCACCGTCGACGTGCTGGTGGCGACCGACGTCCTCGCTCGCGGCATCGACATCAGCGATGTGCGCTACGTCGTGAACTTTGACGTGCCGGCAGAGCCGACCGACTACATCCACCGCATTGGCCGCACGGGCCGCGCCGGCGAGCTGGGCTGGGCCATCACGTTTGTGACCGAGCAGGACGTCGATGAGTTCTACGAGATCGAGAAGCTCATGGACAAGACCGCCGACATCTACGAGGCCGGCGACCTGCACGTGGGCCCCAATCCGCCCGCGGTTGATCCCGAGCGCGACCCTGCAGCCTTTAAGGTGAAGAAGAAGGCCAAGCGCGGCAAGTCCAAGAGCAAGAAGAAGCTTGAGAAGGCACGTCGCGACGGCAAGCGCAACGGCGACGATTACGGTGATGTGGCCGGTCGTTCCAACCGTAGTCGCGATGAGCGTCGCGGCGACGGCGAGCGTCCGAGCCGTCCCAAGCGCGGCGGCAAGGAACGGAC
>CABMPS010000077.1 GCA_902388545.1 uncultured Collinsella sp. | reverse complement strand
CTACCACGTATTGTTTACGGGCCCGTGTCCCCCAGGGATGCGGGCCCGTTTCCTTTAGGTGCCGTCAACTGCAGAGCAGCTCATTCGGGACAGAGCTTTTTTGACCACTTTTAA
Organism: uncultured Collinsella sp.; assembly: GCA_902388545.1. Lineage (GTDB taxonomy): Bacteria > Actinomycetota > Coriobacteriia > Coriobacteriales > Coriobacteriaceae > Collinsella. Next base: position 8,600 of record CABMPS010000077.1, on the reverse strand, counting down.
AGGGCGCTAAGGCTGGGGGTCCAGCCGATGGTGGGGATGGCGCCGTCGAGAACCTCGTTGATGGTAGCGGCCATGCCGGCGAGCAGGCTGTTCTCGCTTACGGTGAGCGTGTCGTAGCCGCCGGCTCGCATGAGCTCGCGAATCACCACGGCACCTGCCAAGATCACGCCCGCGCGCTTGGATTGCACGCCCGGCAACGCGGCGACGCCCGCAACATCCAGCGCGGACATGCGCTCGATAGCGGCCGAAACCTGCTCCAGCGAAAGCTCGCGCAGGTGCACAAAGCTCGAATTATACGGCTCTAGCTCGTGAACGAGTGCCACGAGCGTCGTGACGGTACCGCCCACCGCGACCAGGCGCTCTGCGCGCTCAAAATTGCTCGGCAGGCCCTCAAAATAGGCAGCGAACTGCTCGTTTGCCCAGTTGGCAGCGGCAGAAAGCTCGCCGTCCGCAGGCGGCAGCGCCGAGAAAAACCGCTCCGTCACACGGCGGCAACCGATGTCCAGCGAGCGCGTTCCCTCCAGCGCAAAGACCCCGCGCTCAGGCGCATAGACGCCCGTCGCGAGCTCCGTGGATCCGCCACCCGAATCGGCGACGATGATGCGCTCGCCTGCAAAGTCGTGCGCCACGCCAAAAAACGTCAGACGCGCCTCGACCTCTCCCGGAATCACTTGCGGTTCGAGCCCCAGATCGCGCAGGCCGTCCAGCAGCAGTGCGGCGTTGGACGCATCGCGCGCAGCACTCGTACACGTGGTGCAGATGCACGCGGCCCCAAAGGCACGGGCTTCGTCCACAAACATGTGGCACGCAGCGAGCACGCGCTCAACGGCCGCCTCGCAAAAGCGCCCCGTCGCGTCCACGCCCTCGCCCAAGTCGGTGATCTCGGTATGCTTGGACGATTCCACGATCGCCCCGCCCTCGACCTGCGCTAGCACTAATCGCGACGACACCGTTCCCAAGTCGATCGCGGCCACCTTATATCGTTTGCAATCTGTCATTGCGGGCTCCCCTCCGGGCGCTACTCGCCTACTCGCCGCTGGAAGCGACCGTCTGACCCTCGACGCCGCTAAATCCAAACAGCATATCGAGCGTCTGGATGTACCAAGGCGCGTCCTTGCCGACCTCTTCGATCTCTTTGGCGACTTCGCTGGCCTTCTTGGCGTTCGAGGACTTTTTGCTCGACGACGAGTCCGAATCGTCGTCCAGGCCCAGCACGTCAATCTTGGTCTCGCCGGGCATCACCAGGCCAAGGTCCTCGGTCGCCGCGTCCTTAATACCCTCCTCCGAGAGCAGTTTGTCGACGCTTTTCTGCAGCTCGTCGTTGTACTGCTGGCGAATCTCGACCTGCTTGGCCAAGATATCGCTCGAGCGTTTGGCAACGTAGAGGTCGCGCACGGGAAAGTACAAACTCACAAGCACCAGGACAACGACAATGCCAATAAACAGCCCGCGCTGGGGTCCATGGGTAAAGTCATAGATCGCCTTGACCACCGCATTGTCGTTGGCGTAGCGCATAAAGTCCGAGCCCGAAAGACGGCTCGAAGGTCTGCTCGATTTGTCGTGCGTCTGGGCCGAGGGGCGCGACGAATGCGGCGAACGTGTCGGACGTACTGGTCCATCTGTCGAAGTATTCACTTGAGCATTGGGGCGCGAGGTACTTGTCGGGCGCTGCGTGGAGCGGTCGGCGCCGGCGTAGGCGGACCCACCGAGCTGCACCGTGCGCGCACGGCGAGGCGACGGCTCACGCGAACCGGCGGAATAGTACCTGTTGTCGTAAATCTGATCCATGTGCGCCTTGTGCGGTTGAGGTTTGTTTGCGCTAAGTATTCTAGTTATAGCACTAGCGCGCGCACCGCCTTCGACAGCCTTTGCTCGACATAAAAAAGGCGCTGAGCCACACGGCCCAGCGCCCAATGGTGCTCAACAGTGCCCGGCGGGAGCGAGGCGAATCCGAGTCAGCCCCGCCCCCGCACACGCCGCTTGCCTAGCGAATATTGTAGAACGCGGCCTTGCCGGCGTAGCGCGCGCTGCCCTCGAGCTCGTCCTCGATGCGGATGAGCTGGTTGTACTTGGCAATACGGTCGCTGCGGCACGGGGCGCCCGACTTGATCTGGCCGGCGTTGACGCCCACAACGAGGTCGGCAATCGTGGAATCCTCGGTCTCGCCGGAACGATGGCTCACGATGCAAGCGTAGCCGGCCTCCTTGGCGGTCTCGATGGCCTCGAGCGACTCGGTGAGCGTGCCGATCTGGTTGACCTTGACCAGGATCGCGTTGGCGGCGCCCAGCTCGATGCCCTTCTTGAGGCGCTCGGTGTTGGTGACGAACAGGTCGTCGCCCACCAGCTGCACCTTGTTGCCAATGCGGCGGGTCAGCTCGACCCAGCCGTCCCAGTCCTCCTCGGCCATGCCGTCCTCGATGGAGATGATGGGATAAGTGTCGACGAGCTTCTCCCAGTAATCGACCATCTGGGCGCTCGTGTACTCCACGCCCTCGCCCTTGAGCTCGTACATGCCGGTCTCGGCGTTGTAGAACTCGGTCGAAGCCGGGTCCATGGCGTACATGAAGTCGACGCCGGGCTTAAAGCCGGCCTTCTCGACGGCCTTGGTAATGTACTCAAACGGCTCGGCATTGGTCTTGAGGTTGGGCGCAAAGCCGCCCTCGTCGCCCACGCCGCCGCCCAGGCCGGCCTCGTGCAGCACGCCCTTGAGGGTGTGGTAGACCTCGGCGCACCAACGCAGGCCTTCGGCAAAGCTCGGAGCACCCACGGGCATAATCATGAACTCCTGGAAGTCAACGTTGTTGTCGGCATGCACGCCACCGTTGAGGATGTTCATCATGGGCGTGGGCAGCAGGTGGGCGTTGACGCCGCCCAGGTACTGGTACAGCGACAGGCCCGCCGACTCGGCAGCGGCGCGGGCGACGGCCAGCGACACGCCCAGAATGGCGTTAGCGCCGAGCTTGGTCTTGTTGGGGGTACCGTCCGCGGCGATCAGCGCGGCATCGACGGCGCGCTGATCGAAGGCATCGAGGCCCACGACGGCATCGGCACACTCGTTGTTGACGTGCTCGACGGCCTGAGAGACGCCCTTACCCAGATAGCGGCCCTTGTCGCCATCGCGCAGCTCGCAGGCCTCAAAGGCACCGGTCGAAGCGCCCGAAGGCACCATCGCGCGGCCAAAGCTGCCATCCTCGAGCACGACCTCGACCTCGACAGTGGGGTTGCCGCGGCTGTCGAGCACCTCGCGACCGTAGACGTCCAAAATATCGCTCATGTTGTCTCCCTCTCACTTGGAAACGTAGTGGATGCAAGCGACCGGCTGACCGTGCACCGTCGGTGCGCCTCCGAAAGTTAGCCATGTCGCACTTTTTGCATTATGCCCTAAGTTAGCCGAGGGATACACTTGATTTTCGAAAAAAATAGCGGGAACGATGGGGCGTGTCAGCCCGTCGTTCCCGCAGTCTTACTCCTCCGCCTTTGCGGCATCCCACAGATCATTGAGGCCATGGGTTGAAAGCTCGGCAAGGTCAACATGGGCATCGGCCGCCATCTGCTCCATCGCAGCCCAACGGCGGCGGAACTTTGCCGTGCTGGCACGCAGGGCGCTCTCGGCGTCGATTCCCTCCTTGCGCGCAACGTTGACCAGGGCAAAGAGCAGGTCGCCAAACTCCATCTCGCGCTCGGGAGAGCCGGGAGCCTCGGCCTCAAACTCGGCACGCTCCTCGGCGACCTCGTCCCACACGTCCTGGACCGTCTCCCACTCAAAGCCCACGGCAGCCGCCTTGCGCGACACCTTCTGAGCCTGCATCAGCGCCGGAAGGTGCGTGGGCACACCGTCGAGCAGACCCTCGGGTGCGGCCTCGCCTGCCGCCACGGCCTGGTCTTTGGCGGCCTTCTCGGCAAGCTTGACCTCGTCCCAGATCTTGAGCACCTCGTCGGAGTTGTCGGCATCCACATCGCCAAACACGTGCGGATGGCGCCGGATGAGCTTGGCGTCGATATCGCGCGCCACGTCGGCCAGCGTAAACTCGCCGGCATCTGCGGCAATCTGTGCATGCAGCACTACCTGCATGAGCACATCGCCCAACTCCTCGCGCAGGTGTGCCGCGTCGTCGGCCTCGATGCAGTCGAGCGCCTCGTAGGCTTCCTCGATCATGTTCTTACCGATGCTGCGGTGCGTCTGTTCGCGGTCCCACGGGCAGCCGTCGGGCTGGCGCAGGCGCCAGATGGTCTGCACCAGATGCTGCAGCTCGGCCGACGCGTCTACCAACGTCGACAGGTCGCGCGAACCCTCGGCATTTTGCTGAGCCATATGCTCGGCCATGGTTATTCCTCCTCCAGGATCACGTGACGGAACGCGCCGCCCTCGTAGATGCCGTAGCTGTGCGTGCCGTCCTTGGGGATGCTCACGCTGCCGGGGTTAAAGAGCCACAGGCCCGGGTGCGCGGCGCTTTCCTCGTTAACCTTGATGTGCGTATGGCCGTAGACGAGCGCGGAGCCCTCGGGCAGCGCGGGCGCGTGGTCGACGCTGTTGTGCATGCCGGCGCCAAAAACGTGGCCGTGCGTCAGGAACAGCTCGCGACCGGTCTCGTCGAACAGCGTGGCGTAGTCGGCCATGACGGGGAAGTCGAGCACCATCTGGTCGACCTCGGCGTCGCAGTTGCCGCGCACCGCGATGATGCGGTCGGCCAGGGCGTTGAGCAGCGGAATCACGCGCTTGGGGGCGTAATCGCGCGGCAGGTCGTTGCGCGGGCCGTGGTAGAGCAGGTCGCCCAGCAGCACGATACGGTCGGGCTGTTCGGATTCGATGGCAGTGCAGAGGCGCTCGGCCCAGTATGCCGAGCCATGGATGTCGGAGGCGATGAGGTATTTCATGGGAAGTCCTTTCAGAGTGGGGTTGATGAGGGCTGAATACGGGGTCCGGCGGATGTGGAGCCCATCCACCGCATCACTCAAATCGCAGTGTCGAGGCTTGTGCCGCCTGCATCACGCGCTGGAGCGGCACGTTGTGCTCGCGGGCAAGACGGGCACAATCCTCGTACTCGGGTGCCGCGCGCTCGCTGCCGTCGGGCAGGGTGGCTACTTTGACGGCCACCTCGCCCCAAGGCGTCGCTACCTGCTCAAAACGACGCGGCAGGCAGACGCGTTCCATCACCTGGCGACGAACGGCGTTGGTCGTGGTCTCTAAAAAGATAATCGTCTGTAGGCGCTCGATATCCTCGTGCGAGCAGATCACCTGCAGCTGCCAGCCGGGGCGGCCCTTCTTGCAGTAAAGGGGCAGCCAGTGTACCTCGCGCGCACCTGCCTCGCGCAGGCGGTCGGCGGCATAGGCGAGCACCTCGGGCGACGCGTCGTCGATGTCGCACTCCAGTTTGACGATGGTCTCGGGTGCATCGGTCTCGCGGGACAGCGGAGATGTACTTCCACGTTGCATACGGTCCGGATCCTTTCCGCACGGGCTCGTTTTATTCACCCAAACGCTAGCACATCGAACGTGGCACAGGCGTGACTTTCGTCCGTCGCCGCCCTCGCCCCCATCCAAACATGTACGTCAGCCTCCAAACATGTCATTTTTTGCAGCTCTTGGAGGCTGACGTACACGTTTTGGAGCGGGGCCGCACACGATCAGAATTGCGCCCGCGCTCCGTCCACCATAAAGTTCGCTGCATTCAACAATTTTGAACTTTCCACGCAGTTCATCGGCCAAAAAATAACCCTCGGCATACTTACCCGCTGCACGATGTTACTCTAGTTGCATTTGGCTAACTAAGCGGCTGCCGAGAACCCCGCCCGGCACCGTTACAGCATAGGAGGTTTCATGTTCGAGAAGCGGCTCTTCTCCCTGGTTCCGCAGGCAACGCCCTACATTATGGCAAGCGTCCTGTTTAAGTGGATCGCGCTGATGGCAAACATCACGGTGATGTGGGTGCTTGCGCGCATCTTGGGCGGCATCGTCACGGACGGTCTTTCCGCCGCGCTCGCCGTCGATGCCCTCGCACAGGCGGCCTTGCCGCTCGCCGCCGCCATCATCGTGCGCGCCGCCTCCATCTACCTGGCCCAACGCGCCGGCGACAAGGCCGCGTTCGAGGCCGTCCGCCGCGTGCGCTCGCTCGTCTACGACAAGCTCACCGCACTCGGCCCCTCCTACACCGAAACCGTCCCCACCGCCGAGGCCGTCCAGACCAGCGTCGAGGGCGCCACGCAACTCCAGGTGTACTTTGGCGGTTACCTGCCGCAGCTCTTCTTTGCCGGCTTGGCACCCATCACGCTGTTTGTACTGCTCGTGGGCCAGGCGGGTCTTCCCGCCGCGCTGCTGCTCGCCTGCGTTCCGGTCATCCCCGTCTCCATCATGATGGTCATGCGCAACGCCAAAAAGATCGGTGCCGAGTACTGGGGCAGCTATGTCGATCTGGGCGGCATGTTCCTGGAGGCCGTGCAGGGTCTCACCACCCTTAAGGTCTACCAGGCCGATCGCAGCTGGCACGAGCGCATCAACGCCGAGTCCGAGCGTTTCCGCACAGCGACCATGCGCCTGCTGGTGATGCAGCTGCGCTCCATTTGCGTTATGGACCTGGTCGTCTATATGGGCGCCGCGCTCGGCATTATCGTAGCCGCGCTGCAGCTCGCCACGGGCAAGATCGGCTTTGAGTCTGCCTTCCTCATCGTCTTTCTGTCGCAGGAGTTCTTTTTGCCCATGCGCCGCCTGGGATCGCTGTTCCACACAGCCATGAACGGCATGGCCGCCTCGCGCCGCATGTTTGGCATTTTGGATACGCCCGAGCCCGAGCGCGGCGATGTTGAGCTTGACGGTCGCGGCGATATCGAGCTCGCAGGCGTGAGCTATGCATACGGCGACCGCACGGTGCTGGACAGCGCCAGCGCGACCATTGCGCACGGCTCGCTCGTGGCACTCGTGGGCGAAAGTGGCGGCGGCAAGTCCACGCTCGCGGGGATCATCGCAGGCCGCAAGGGTGCCTACCGTGGCAGCGTTCGCATTGGCGGCGTCGAGCTGCGCGATGCCACGGCCGCCTCACTCATGCGCGCCGTCACCCTGGTGCCCACCAACGGCTACCTGTTTGCCGGCACCCTGCGCGACAACCTGCTGCTCGCCCAGCCCAACGCCACCGATACCGAGCTTTTGCGCGCGCTCGACCGCACGCGTGTGGCGGCCTTTGTGCAGGCCAACGGCGGGCTCGACATGGTGATTAACGAGGGCGGCACCAACCTTTCGGGCGGCCAGCGCCAGCGCGTGTGCATGGCCCGCGCCCTGCTGCATGACTCGCCGATCTATGTGTTTGACGAGGCTACGAGCAACGTCGATGCCGCAAGCGAGGCCGCGATCGGCGAGGTCATCGCATCGCTTGCCGGCGAGCACACTGTAATTGTGGTGGCGCACCGCCTGTCGACGATCGTAGACGCCGATCAGATCCTGGTGCTGGAGCGTGGCCGTATTGCCGAGCGCGGGACTCACGGCGAGCTCTTGGCCACCGCGGGCGTCTATGCACGCATGTGGGATAGCCAGGAACGGCTCTCGGCATATGCGTATGCGGAGGATGATGCCGAGGATGCTGGCGCGGATGAGGCTGCTGACGGCAGCGCCGCCTGTACCGATGGCCTCAACGGTGCTGGTTCGTCTTCCGCTGCCGCGGCGCCTGACTCCGGCCGCGCCCGTCGCTCGGCGCCGTCCATCATGTGGCGCATGATGGGACTCGTCCGACCGCTTGCCGGCTGGCTTGTTTTGGCCGTTACCCTGGGCAGCATTGGCATGCTCACCGCCGCGTTCGTGCCGGCCTTTGGCGCCCTTGGTCTTATGGCCGCGCTGGGCCGGAACGCCTTGGGGCTTGGTCTTATCGCAACATGCGCGGCCTGTGCCGCCTGCGGCATCGCACGCGGGCCGCTCCACTACGGCGAGCAGCTCTGCAACCATTACATCGCATTCCGTCTGCTCGCACACATTCGCGACCTGGTGTTTGGCGCCCTGCGCCAGCTCGCCCCCGCCAAGCTCGAGGGCCGCGGCAAGGGTGAGCTCGTGAGCCTGGTCACCTCGGATATTGAGCTGCTCGAGGTCTTCTACGCGCACACCATCTCGCCCATTGCCATAGCTCTGGTCTGCGCCGTTGTGTTTGAGGGCTTTTTGCTGGCTGTGAGCCCCGAGCTCGCGAGCATCGCGCTCGTGGCCTACGCGGTCCTGGGCGTGCCGCTGCCCCTGATCTCGGCCAAGGCATGCGGCACCACCGGCCGCCAGAGCCGCGAGGGCGCGGGCAAGCTGGGTGCCTTTGTGCTCGACAGTCTGCGCGGCGCATCCGAGACTATCCAGTTTGCCGGTGGCGCCGATCGCAGCCGTGCCCTGGGCAAGCTGACCGAGCAAGTCGGCGCCGTGGACGCACGCCTCAAGCGCCGCCAAGCGGCCAGTGAGGCCGTAGCCGATGCGCTTATTCTTGCGGCCAATCTGGTGATGCTCGGACGTGCGCTGCAGCTGGTGGCTGCGGGAACGATTGACTTTGCCGCAGCGTTTGTCGCCGTCTTTACCTTTGTGTCGTCGTTTGGCTCGGTGATGGCAGTGAGCCGTCTGGGCGCCTCACTGCAGGAGACGCTCCCCC
>CABMPS010000076.1 GCA_902388545.1 uncultured Collinsella sp. | reverse complement strand
CCTGCCCCTGCCGTGACGAAGGCCGCGTAAAGTACACCGAGCCTATTGCGCTCGATAGCAATATGTATGTGCGCATTGCGGCGCAGCGTCCCGGCATGTCGTATAGCGAGTATTCGGAGCGCTTGAACATTACGATTACGGTGACCGATGAGGCGACGCCCGATCCCGAGCCGGAGCCCGGGCCCAAGCCGGAACCCAAGCCGGAACCCAAGCCGACGCCTGGCGGCGGCGAGCAGGGTGGCGGTGCGGATGGCTCTGGCGGTACCGGGGCTCCTGCAGGCGGTTCGACTTCGACGACGACCACAGTGACGACGGACAAGTCCAAGGGTAAGGGCGAGAACGGCAAGAAGTCCGGCGGCACGGAGCTCGCCAGCACGGGTGACTCCACCGCGATGACGGTCGCTGCCCTAGGCATCGCCGGCGCAACCGTAGCCGCCGCCGGCATCGCCGCGACCAAGCGTCGCAAGCGCTAGGTTTTGGTGACGGTGCCTATCCTCGGCTTATGCAAAATCTCAATCTGTAACACCAAGCTGCCCAAAACGGCTCCAGGTGTTACAGATTGAGATGAACTGTTCAGCCGCCAGCCTAACGTCTCGATCTGTAACACGTAGCGAGGAATTTGGCCTCTAACTGTTACAGATTGAGATGAACGGGCGGACGTTCGCACAATATCTTGATCTGCAACAACTACGAGGCTCAACAGGGTCTGGCTGTTACAGATTGAGACAAACGTCGGAATTGGTTCGCCGGCCAAGTCCCCAACCACCACAAAGGTGCCTGTCCCCATCGTGGTGGTTTGGGCGGTCGGCATAGAAAAAGTCCCCGCCGGGCGTGTGCTCGACGGGGACTTTGCCGTTTGATGGCTAGCGCTGTGGGTGATTACTCGCCCAGCAGGCTCTTGGTGATGGAAGCAGCGGCCTTCTTGCCGGCGCCCATCGCCAGAATGACCGTAGCGGCACCGGTGACGATGTCGCCGCCGGCCCAGATGCGGGGATCGGTGGTCTGGCCGGTCTCCTCGTCGGCAACGATGTAGCCCCACTTGTTGAGCTCCATCTTGCCGCCGATCTTGGCAGCGAAGGGGTTGGCGTTGGTGCCGATAGCCGAGATCGCGACGTCGCAGGGGATCTCCTCGATGGCGCCCTCGATGGGCACCGGGCGACGACGGCCGGACTCGTCGGGCTCGCCGAGCTCCATCTTCTGGACCTTGACGGCGCACACGGAGCCGTCCTCGCCAGCGACAAACTCGAGCGGGGAGACGAGCGGCAGGACCTCGACGCCCTCGGCCTTAGCATGGTGCAGCTCGGCGCGACGGCAGGGCATCTCGTCCTCGGTACGACGGTAGGCGATGATGGCGTGCTCGGCGCCCAGGCGCTTGGCGGTACGGACGGCGTCCATAGCCACGTTGCCGCCACCAAAGACGACGACGTTCTTGCCGTGCTTGGTGGGGGTGTCGTACTCGGGGAACTTGTTGGCCTTCATCAGGTTCACGCGGGTGAGGTACTCGTTGGCGAAGAAGACGTTGGGCAGGTTCTCGCCGGGGACGTTGAGGAACTTGGGCAGGCCAGCGCCGGTCGCCACGTAGATGGCGTCGAAGCCCTGCTCGAACAGCTCCTCGGCCGTGGCCATGTTGCCCACGACGGAGTTGTACTCAAACTTGACGCCCATGTCCTCCAGGCCGTCAATCTCGCGCTTGACGACTGCCTTGGGCAGACGGAACTCGGGGATGCCGTAGACCAGCACGCCGCCGCCGGTAAAGAATGCCTCAAAGACGGTGACGTCAAAGCCGTTGCGGGCGAGCTCGCCGGCGCAGGTGATGCCGGACGGGCCGGAGCCGACGACGGCGACCTTCTTGCCGTTCTTGGGGGCCATCTTGGGCGTGGAGGCGAGCTCGGGGCGGTCACCCAGGAAGCGCTCGAGCTGGCCGATGGCCACGGGCTCGGACTTCTTGCCACGGATGCACTTGCCCTCGCACTGGTTCTCCTGCGGGCAGACGCGGCCGCAGATGGCGGGAAGCATGGAGTCCTCGCGGATGGTATCGAGGGCGCCGCCAAAGTCCTTCTCGCGGATCTGCTCGATAAAGCGGGGAATGTTGATGTTGACGGGGCAGCCCTCGACACAGAACGGCTTCTTGCAGTTGAGGCAGCGCTCGGCCTCGGCCAGCGCCATCTCCTCGGTGAAGCCCTTGTCGACGGGGCGGAAGTCGCAGGCGCGCTCGGCAGCCGGCTCCTCGTTATCGGGGGTGCGGGGCGACTTCATATCGGCAACGAAACGACCGTTAACTAGTGGCATGCGCAGCTCTTTTCCTCATAGGCCTTGAGGGACTCGCCCTCTTCGGAACGGTAAGCGGCCTGGCGGGCACGAAGGTCATCCCAGTCGACCAGGGTGGCATCGAAGTCGGGGCCGTCGACGCAAGCGAACTTGGTCACTCCGCCCACCTCGACGCGGCAGCAGCCGCACATGCCGGTGCCGTCAACCATGATGGGGTTGAGCGACGCGGTGATGGGGGTGTCGTACTTCTGGGCGGTGAGGGTCGAGAACTTCATCATCGGAACGGGGCCGACGCAGAAGACCTGGCTCACGGCCTTGTCCTGCAGCAGGCGCTCCAGCGGAGCGGTGACAACGCCCTGCTCGCCGTAGGAGCCGTCGTCAGTGGTGATGTGGATGTGGTCCTCGTCGAGGAGCTCGCGGAACTGGTCCTCCATGAGCAGGAGGTCCTTGGTGCGGGCGCCCATGATGGCGTGCACCTCGTGACCGGTCTCGACCAGGTGCTTGGCGACCGGGAAGGCAATTGCCAGGCCGACGCCGCCGCCAATGACGGCGCAGGGGCCCTCGGCCATCTCGGTGGGAACGCCCAGCGGGCCCACGACGTCGCGCAGTGACTCGCCGGCCTCGTAGGTGGACAGCATCTCGGTGGTCTTGCCGATCACCATGAAGATGAACTCGACCCAGCCCTCGTCACCGTTCCAGCCGGCCAGGGTAAACGGGACGCGCTCGCCCGTCTCGTTGGCGCGAACCATGAGGAACTGTCCAGCGTGCGCATGCTTGGCGATTGCGGGCGCCTCGATGCGGAACTTGAACACCTTCTCCGAGAACTGCGTCTTCTCCAGGATCTTATACATAGAACCCCTCTCTTGTTAGGGCCGCCGAACCGTGCCTCCACGGAAATGGACGGTAGCCCGAATAAAACCGTACGCGCACAGGCGTTGTGCAGACATACGGTACAAATTATACCCTCATGGACATGCTGTTTACGTGTGTCTTCGGCGGTTGGGAAAAGGGTTTATCCACTTCGACCTACCAAATAGGGATAGGTTTATTTTGGTCGGTTTTATCAGGCAAAACGGCAAAGGGGGCCGGCCTCGGGTTGTGATGAGGCCGGCCCCCTTTGGGGTGTTATGCGTGTATGGCGGCGCGGGGTTTATTGCGATGCGGCCACCGGGGCGTTTCTGTAGATAGAACCTGCCAAAATAAACCTGTCCCTAAACGGTAGGTTTTAGTGCTTGCCGTTGGCGGAGGCGGCGCCGTTGACGTGGTCGCGGGCATAGATCACGCCGTGTACGATGGCGAGACCCGCGGCGTCGGCGGCGCGGGCGCAGGTGTCCTGGAAGTCATCGGCCTCGCGGGCGCGCAGCTGTTTGAGCACATAGTCTGCCACGGCCATCTTGCCGGGAGGGTTGCCGATGCCGGTGCGGATACGGCTAAAGTCGCGGCTGCCCATCTTGTCGATGATGGAGCGCAGGCCGTTGTGCCCGGCGTGGCCACCGCCCACCTTGACGCGCACGTCACCGGCGGGGATGTCGAGCTCGTCGTGAATCACGAGTAGCTCCTCGGCCTTGATCTTGTACTCGCGGCAGAGCTTGGAGATGGGGCCACCCGAGGTATTCATATACGACTGCGGCTTGACCAGCACGATCTGGCGCTTGCCACCCTCTTCCTCGGGATCGTTGATGTTGATGAGTGCGACCTCGGCGCCGGCCTGGTTTTTCCAGTACGTGACACCGGCCTGACGGGCCAGCTCATCGATCGCCTTAAAGCCGGCGTTGTGGCGGGTCTCGGCATATTCCTCACCCGGGTTGCCGAGTCCGGCAACCATGCGAATCTTAAGCGGCTGTGCAGCTGCCATGTTCATCCTTTCGTTGATTTGTCGCCTGCTATGGTGAGCGACCCTGTTGCCGCTGTCAAATGGAGGGTAATTGAGGGCGTTTGGGGGCGTTTGGACGGACGTCGAAATCCGAGGTGGACAGTTAGTTCAGATACGTATAAGTTCTGAGGACTCGAATTACTCAATTCAATGCCGATACGTTGTTTTGGAGCTTTAGTTAGTCCATATGGCGCTGTTTTGAAGTCTACCCTGCCTTCAAATAGGGCGAATGGTATAGAGATAGCTGCAAAACAGTCTAATTCAATGCGTCCATTTATACGTATTTGAACTAACTGCCCAGCCCTGCTCGACGGCGCACGGGTGATTCGCCGTTTAGACCGGCGCGAGGCCGGTTCCGGCCCGCAGAGCGTTGAGCCAAGCGGCCTGACGCTTGCGATAGCCCTTGATACGGTACCGGAATCGGACTCCTGCGAGTCGATGCATCGTTTGGGCGAAGGCTTCGAGTGCAACAAGGTCTTTCATTTGGTCGCGATTGATAACCAGGACGTGGATGCCCATGGCCTTGAGGCCATTATTTCGATTGCCATCGTGGATGCGAGCGTTTTGAAGCTCATGCCCAATTCCGTTGTATTCGTTGTCGACTCCGGCTGCCGGGCAATATAGGTCGCAGATGGCATAGGGGATGCCCGAGGACATGTTGACCGCAAGAGTATCGAAGTCGATTCGATGGTTGAGTAGCAGGCCTCCCATGGGCAGGCTGCAACATCCGAATCCGCCAAAGCGCATGGGCGCTCCGAGAACGGCAAACATTAGGGATTCGGCTGGGGATGCGGATCCAGCCCGGGCGAGTTTGACTGCCGTGCGAAACGAGGCGTATGAGCTACTTTTGGCGAACCGTGCGACCGCCTCGAGCTCTTCGATGGTCGTGGCGGGCTCGCATTTGTAGTGCGCCTGTTCATAGCGGGTTTCGTTCTGTTGTTCGGCCGCTGACTGGTTGCCCAGGCAATCAAGATCGCCCGTCGCTTCGTAGCCATCGCCCTTGGGCCAGATGTCGTCATGGGCAATGGGGTATGTTGCCCCGGGAGGAAGGGAGTAAGTTCCGACCAGTTCCATGAGAAGCATCAAGGTTTTGGCGACTGATTCATTTTTGGAACAAAGCATGGCTGTCATGGCAGGAGACGTTGCGTAGATGTCGGCCTCGACGTGCATAATTGCACCTTCAGGAAGCGGAGCGGAGAGAATATGCTGAAGAAGTCGCTTGTCGGGGCGTCGGTTGCCTTCGTTTGAAACGAGAAGATCGAGCAGCTCGGAATCATCTTCATTCCAGGCGTCGAGTATCGAAAGTGCGCCAAAGTCTATCGCGTCATTATTGGGAATGCAGCTAGCCAAGGCCTGTGCTTGCTGTTCACTATCAATGGAGCTCCAGGGTAGGGCAGAGTACGCCCGTCGTGCGCGACGAATTGCGCGGAGGGCGGAGGAATGTGAAATCACGGTCGTCATAGCTATAACGTACTAAGTTGGCGGCAGAATGCGACCGCCATACCGTTCTTTTCGCTCAGCGGGGTGCTGGGCGCCATGAACGGCCGGGTGTTAGGAAATCGGTGGAATCGGTTGAGGGGATTGCAGGAAATTGAGCTCTGCCGAGAAGGTTGACGATGGCTACTGGACAGTTAGTTCAGATACGTATAAGGCGGCGGGCGTTCGAGGTGTTTCTGAGGGCCTTCGAGGGCGATTTGAAGATAATATATGCGGCGGTTGTACTCGAAAACGATGAGCTTCGGGCGGCATGGCATCCGCCGGGGAGCTCAGAAGGCTCCGAACGGACCTTTGGAGCTTTAAAAAATACGTATCTGAACTAACTGTCCAGGGCGGATTGGCGAGGAATAGAAAAAGGGTCGGAAGCGAGCTTCCGACCCTTTAAAAACATCAAAGATGATGCGATACGCGTTGGACTACAGCGCGAAGTCGCCGCCGACGAGCGTGGAGACGGGCTCCTCGTGGTAAACGGCGGAGATGGCCTGAGCGAACTCCTCGGCGACCGAGATGGTCTTGATCTTGCCGCCGACCTCGACGGGGATGGCGTCGGTGACGACGCACTCGACGATGGGGGCATCGTTCAGGCGCTCGATGGCCGGACCGGAGAAGATGCCGTGGGTGGCGCAGACGTAGATGTCGCCGGCGCCCATAGCCTTGAGCTCCTTGACGTTGGCGCACAGGGTGCCAGCGGTGTCGATCATGTCGTCGTTGATGATGCAGGTCTTGCCCTTGATGTCACCGATGATGCCCATGACCTCGGCGGCGTTGTGGCGCGGACGGCCCTTGTGGGCGATGGCCAGGTCGCAGCCGAGCATGTCGGACAGCTTCTTGGCGGCCTTGGCGCGACCCACGTCGGGGGAGACGACAACCAGGTTGTCGGTGTCGAAGTGCATGTCGTTGTAGTACTGGCCAAACAGCGGCAGTGCGGACAGGTGGTTAACCGGGATATCGAAGAAGCCCTGGATCTGGCCCTGGTGCAGGTCGAGGGTGATGATGCGGTTGACGCCGGCACGCTCGAGCAGGTTGGCGACGAGGCGGGCGGTGATGGGCTCGCGCGGGCCGGCCTTGCGGTCCTGGCGGGCATAGCCGTAGTGGGTGATAACGGCGGTGATGGAGCGGGCGGATGCGCGCTTGGCAGCGTCGGTGGCGATGAGCAGCTCCATGAGCATGTCGTTGACGTTGCCGCCGGCCACGGACTGAATCAGGAAGACGTCGGCGCCGCGGACGGTCTCGTCGTAGCGGGCGTAAATCTCACCATTGGCGAACTGCTTTAGCGTAAGGCCCGAAAGCTCGACCCCAAGGTACTCAGCAATCTTCTGAGCGAGGGGACGGTTGGAGGAACCGGAATACACGCGGATGGACTTGCGCATATTCTCCGACTTCTCGGGATCATTAATCGGCATTACCCTTCTCCTTTATACATCGAATGCCATATAGATGCCTTGTTGCATTGTAACCGCGCGGCGGGGTTTATCGGGTCCTGATAACGTCTTTACCGCCAACGGACACGAACCGACCACTCATCCGGTTGCGCAGGTCACGATAGAAAAAGGAGCCGCCCCCATGGAGCAGCTCCTTTTGTGCTTGGTAAAACGTTATACCTCGGCGTCCTCGTGCAGGCGGCGGCGGTAATCGGCGGCCCAGCCCTCAATATTTACCTGACGGGCGCGGCCCAGACCAAGTGCGTCGGCCGGGACCGGCTCGGTGATGACGGAGCCGGCGGCCACGAGTGCACCGTCGCCGATCTGGGCGGGCGCGACCATCATGGTGTCGGAGCCAATGAAGGCATCCTTGCCGATGACGGTCTTGTGCTTGTGCACGCCATCGTAGTTGCAGGTGATGGAGCCCGCGCCCACGTTGACGCCGGGGCCCATGGTGGTGTCGCCGATGTAGGACAGGTGCGGCACCTTGGAGCCCTCGCCGATCGTGGACTTCTTGATCTCCACGTGCGTGCCGGCCTTGGATCCGTCGAGCATGTGGGTGCCCGGGCGCAGGTAGGCGCGCGGGCCGCAGTCGACGCCGTTCTCGATGACGGCCTCGATGGCGATGGTCTCGTCGATGACGCAGCCGCTGCCGACGGTGGTGTCGGTGAGGCGGCTGTTGGGACCGAGCTGGCACTCCTCGCCCACGGTGACGTGGCCGATCAGGTGCGTCTGCGGCCACACGACGGTATCGCGGCCGATAACGGCATCGGGGCCGATCCAGGCCTGCGTGGGGTCGATGAAGGTAACGCCCTCGGCCATCCAGTGCTCGTTGATGCGGTCGCGCGCGATGGCGGTGAGCTGCGCGAGCTGGATACGGCTGTTGACGCCCAGACCGTCGCGGTAGTCGTCGCAGTGGAAGATGGAGACAGCCTGGCCGTGGCCTTTGAGGATCTCGAGCATGTCGGGCAGGTAGTACTCGGATTGCGCGTTGTCGTTGCCGATCTCGTTGATGTGGGCGGCGAGCTGCGTGCCGTCAAATGCGTAGCAGCCGGCGTTGCACTCCAGCAGCGTGGCGGCCTGCTCGGGCGTGCAGTCCTTCTGCTCGATGATGCGCTCGATCTGACCATCGGCGCCCAGCTTGATGCGGCCGTAGCCGAAAGGATCGGGCGGGGTCATGGTCATGACGGTGCAGGCGAGCTCGCCGGTGGCGACGGTTTGCGCGAACTTGGCGACGGTGTCGGCGGTGATGAGCGGCAGGTCGCCGTTGAGCACCACGACGGGGCCTTGCGTGATGCCACAGGCCTCGAGCGCGACCTTCACGGCGTGACCGGTGCCCAGACGCTCGGTCTGCTCGACGCACTCGACCTTGGTGGCGCTGTTGGCGTAGGCGCCGTCGATGAGGGCGCGCATCTCGTCGGCGTGGCTGCCGATGACAACCACGACGCGGCTGCAGCCGGCCTTGATGGTAGCGTCGACGATCCACTGGACCATGGGCTTACCCAGGATCTTGTGCGAAACCTTGCAGTGGTTCGACTTCATGCGGGTGCCCTCGCCGGCAGCGAGGATAATTGCGGTTGCGTCCATGTGATCTCCTGTTACGTTATAGAGACGTGTGTTTGGAAACGATACACGGCGCAATATGATACCGCAGGCATATGACGAGCGCGTAACGATTGGTTTGCGGCGGTTGAGGCTTT